>CAZTWM010000009.1:0-16414 GCA_964617935.1 uncultured Thermoplasmatales archaeon
GTTTGAAAGCATCTATTTTTTCAATCATTTTTTCCACATTTTCACCCACATGCAAAATCTGCAAATTTTTGAGATTTATGGGCAGCCCCTTCACCATATATGCCTCCTCTATAGCCCTTGGTGTGAGGTCTACGATTATTGTCATCCTCTGCCTCCACGTTATTCCAAACTGATATATTTCTCTCAAAAAAGCCATGAGAGCCTTTGCTATGGTGCGGCAGTCGGTATAAATAGAGACAGGCTGTCCTGTTGAGCCTGAAGTGCTCACTACATAAGCCCTTCTTTTATCAAAACCCTCTGGTACAATTCCATCGGGAAAATGTTTTCTTATATCTGCTTTTGTTAATATGGGCAATTCATGAATGTTTTTAAGTGTTATTTTATCCACATCTATACCTCTATATTTTTCTCTGTAAAGAGGAGTTTTCATGGCGACTTTCAAAATTTTGCGGAACTGTTTTTCCCTGTATTTTTCTATTTTTTCTCCATTACCTTCTAAGCGTTTCAAATCGAAAAGATAATTTTTTAATAAATAAAGGAGGAAGGATGGCTTCACTCATACCCTCCAATCTTAAGGGTTGGATCGCCAAGCAGCACCCACTCCTGCACTGTTTTTACATCTCCTTGGCTTTGTCTTTCCGAAAGGAACTCGTTAATATAGTCATTTATTGCATTTCCCCATGCTTCTCCAAGGACATCAGTTCCATTTTTATAAACTTTGAAGAAGCGGAGTTCAAGCCAAGTTAGTAAATACTGTATACAATCTGGAATTCCATCTTTATTGCTATCTCCAATTGTTCCAAGTCCAAGACCTGTGCATCCAAAAGTGGCAATTGCTCCTCCTCCTTCCTGTTTTACAAACCACCATCCCATTGATTCCGGTGCTGGAATCCAATACCATGTTGTATAATGTTTTTGAAGAATGTATTTTACTATTATTGTTGTTATAACCTCCTTCGCACTTTTATATAAAGATGTGTTGAACATGCTGTTGTGACACCCACCTATTACAACAATTGGAAGTTTATCTCCATTTTTTAGCAGTGGAAAGTGATATACATCTAAAGCCCATATGTATTTTCCATTTGGATTCTTTATGAAATCTTTTACAAACCAAGCAGCAGGACTTCCATGCCCAGATAAATGAACAAAACCACATCCTTTTCCTATCGCATTAACAACATTTTTTTGATTTACCTCATTTTCTGACCACCATATTTTTTCGCTTTCAAAATCATCGAGTATTTCTGCGACCTTCTGATTTGCTATCTCTCCCTCTAAATAATTATTCCCATTTATGTCATTAAAAGTATCCCCTCCAACGAGAACAACTTTTTTGAACCATGAATCATCTGCTGTATTTTCATATGAAATTATTTTATTTACAACGGTTTTTAATTCTTTTTCACTCCTGCATGCCAGCCTTCCAACATAAACATCTGGGTGCAAATCAAGAATATCCTTTCCTCTCATGCTCCATTCCGCGAATATTCCATTTCCATTACTGTCCCAGTCATCAAAAACAATGTTGCCATCCTCATATTTGTATACATCAGCAAAGTAAAGGTCTGTGAGATAACTGTCCTCTTCCCCATCATCAAGATGGCTGTAACGAACTGGCACAAGCCATGTATCACTTTTTATGGGGGATGAGAGACCACCAGCAAGAAGGACATACTTTATTCCATATTCTTCTATTGCATCCTTTATGGCATATTTCACCTTCTCGGCATCATCTCTTCCATTGTAATTTGACTTTATATCTTCCACTGTTTCAATAACCGTTTTTATTCCATGTTTTTCCTTTTCTTCCTTTAATGGCTGCAATCCATCAACGAACTTTTCAGGTGCGATGATGAGCAAATCATAGGTGTCCATGGTAAGCGTGGATTTCCCCTCCTTATAGTCAATTTTCACTTCAAAATTTTTCGCGTACATGGCTTCATTTCTTACAGCATTGTATTTTAGTGGATAGAAATAGATGTTGAGGAAAACAACCCTTTCCTCGTTATATATCCCCACACCTATGTGATAATCATACCATGCATCGGGATAAAAAGTATCCTGGGAGTATATCTCTCCCTCCCTCACTTCATATTTCCCATTTTCCATCCCTCTGGGAACTGCAGGGGGGGCGGGCGCAATCTTTTTATCCAGATTTATATGCTCGATGCCGTTTACATTCACCTCAATGCTGTTTATTTTGGTTCCGAGAGGAAATGTATAGGTTTTGGTGTAGTATGGGAGTATGGGATAGCCAGATGTGTGCAGGTATTTTGCATTTTTCATTATGACATGGGAGTAGGAAATGGTGTCCACAATCTCTGCGTGAGGAAATTCTATCTTTTCCTTTATGGTATTGGTATCCATAGCCACAGAAAGGCTAAAAGCCATTAACCCAGCCAGAAATATAGATATTAACTTTTTCATAATTGTAATAAAAGGGGGTTAAAAAAATATTTCTATCGCCATTCCCTCTCTCGCATTGAAATAACGGGAAGCATTTTCTTCCCTTCTTGCTATCTCCATAAAACCACTGCTTCCAATAATTGCCATGATTTCATTTTTCTCCCCATGCCCATATGAGGGAAGCAATCTCACCTTTTTCTCCACCATTCCTATCTTGACGGTGAACTCTTTGCTTTTTATGTCCTTACCCCTCACATTTGTTATTATATTTCCAAATCCATCTATGAAAAGTATCTTCCCCCTTACTGCATTTTCCATGATCAGGGGTTCTTCAAATTGAAGAGGAACATACTCCTTCATTTTTTTGCCAAGTGTGGAAATTTTTGTACCTTTCGAAATCTTAGCGGCGGCGGGAGCAAAAACATCTCTTCCATGGAAGACAGGACTTTCATCCCCTTTCAATTTTATTTCATAAATTTCTTTGACTCCCATTCTCTCTGCTGCAGGTATTAAAAGTCCGTTATCGGGACCAACAAAGTAGATGTTGCCACTGCATTTTATTATTATTCCCTTCCTTTCAGTTCCTACACCCGGGTCAACAACTCCAACATGAATGGCGTTTTTGAAATATGGGACGACTGAATAAAGCACAAAAGCACCCTGCAATATGTTTTGTGGCTCTATGGTGTGGGTGATATCAACTATCTTTGCCTCGGGATTTATGGAAAGTATTTTTCCTTTCATTTCCGCAGCATATTCCCAGCCTATGTCAGTGAGCAGAGTTATTATCATAATACCACCTCATCAATCCATTTCAAATATTTTTCATATCCCTCCTTTATATCAATGCATATTATCTCTGGCACCTCATATGAATGCAATTCCATTATTCTTTTTTCCACTTTCTTATAGTTTTCCCTCCTTGTTTTTATGAAAAGAATTCTTTCCTCCTCCCTTTCCACCTTCCCTTTCCATATATATGATGATTTTACACTCCATGAATTTATGCATGCTGCAATATTTTCATTTAGTAAGGAATTTGTTATTTTTTCCTCATCTTCCTCCCCACATGTCGTGACTACGATGCAATACATACATTAAAAAGAGAACTCTTCTTAAATACTTTTCATTTTTTATGAAATGTCTTAACTCTCAATTCAATGAACCTTAAGCAAATCTTATATAATGTTGGATTTTTTCCTTTTGATGGATTTTGAGGAGATGGAAAGAAAATGGCAGGAAAGATGGTTCAGCAATAAAATATATGAGGCAAGGAAGGAAAAGGGAAAGAAGTTTTTCATTCATTTTGCCTATCCAGGCATCTCTGGCTATTTACATGTGGGGCACATGCGTGGATTCACCTATGCGGATGTGATAGCAAGATACATGAGAATGAATGGCTATGATGTTATATTTCCTGCAGGTTTCCATGCTACGGGTCTGCCTGCTGTGAGTCTGGCAAAGAAAGTGGCAAGGAACGATGAAAACATGCTGAGATATCTCCGCCAGAATGGATGTCCTGAAGATATTATTCCAAAATTGAAAAATCCTGAGGAGGTGGTAAAATACTTCAGCAGGGTTTATGTGGAAGACTACTGGAAAAAATTTGGCTTCCTCATTGATTACACTCGTCTCATGAACACCATATCTCCTGGCTATAAAAAATTCATTCAATGGCAGTTCAGAAAACTCATGGAGAAAAAACTGCTGGTGCAGAAACCTCATTACGCCCCCTACTGCCCCAACTGCGGTCCCGTTGCTGTTGATAAATCCGAGACTGACATATCTGAAGGAGGGGATGCAGAAATCCTGGAATTTACTCTGATAAAGTTCAAATTTGATGGAAAAATTCTGCCTGCCGCTACTCTCCGACCTGAGACAATATTTGGCGTTACCAACATGTGGGTGAATGATGGCATAGAGTATGTGATTGTCAGGGTGGGCGATGAGGAATGGATTGTTTCGGAGGAGGCGGCGGAGAAACTCAAATATCAGACGGAAAATGTGGAGGTAATTGGAAAAATCCATGGAAGGGAGATGGTGGGGAAGAAATGCACTGCTCCTCTTATAAACAGGGAGGTGCCCATCTTTCCTGCAAAATTTGCAAATCCAGAGATAGCCACCGGCATTGTAATGAGCGTCCCTGCCCATGCCCCCTATGATTATGTTGCTTTACGCGATATAGGAATGCCTGTTGAGCCCATTGTGATTATAAATGTAAGGGGATATGAAATACCTGCAAAAGAAATCGTGGAGAAGATGGGGATAGAAAGCCAGAGAGATGAGAGGCTGGAGGAGGCGACACAGATAATTTACAAGAATGAGTTCCATAAGGGGGTTATGAATGAAAACTGTAATGGATACGAAGGAATGTCAGTTAATGAGGCGAAGGATGAGATAAAGGAGAGAATGTTTGAAGAAGGGATGGCGGAGATGATGAGGGAATTCTCCAGGAAGGTGATATGCAGATGTGGCGAGGAAGTTGTTATTAAAAGAGTGCCAGACCAGTGGTTCATAAAATACAGTGATGAGGATTTGACGGATAAAAGCATTGAATGGGTGAAGGGAATGAATATTTTTCCCCATGAATATAAAGAGGAATTGCCAAAAATTCTGGAATGGTATGATGACAGGGCATGTATAAGACAGGGCTCATGGCTTGGCACGCCCTTTCCCTTTGATGAAAAATGGATTATAGAACCCATTTCCGACTCCACTTTATATCCAGCATACTACATCATTTCCAAATATGTGAATGAAGGAAAAATAGATGTGGATGAAATGAACGATGATTTCTTTGACTATGTTTTCCTTGGAAAGGGAAAGGGCAAAAACGAAATATGGGAGGAGATAAGGAAGGATTTTGAATACTGGTATCCTGTGGACATAAACCTTGGAGGAAAGGAACATAAAACCGTGCATTTCCCTGTCTTCATAATGAATCATGTTGCCATCATGGAAAAAGAGCAATGGCCACGTGGCATTTTCGCCCACTGGTGGGTGACGCAGAAGGCGGGCATGAAAATATCCAAATCAAAAGGAGGGGCGGAGCCAATACCTGATGCTGCAAAAAAATATGGAGTGGATGCCCTCCGCCTCTATTACTGTCACATAGGCAGCCCCTTTGTGGATGTGGAATGGGATGATGAAGTTGTTAGTCAATATAAGAAAAGAATGGCGAGGATGTGGAATCTATTCCAGCAACTTCTTTCTTTAAATGGTGAGGAGAGGAAAATAGATAAATGGCTTCTTTCCGCCTTCAATGAAAAGTTAAGGATTGCAAGGGAGGCGATGAAGGGGTTTGACCTGAGGAAGGCGTCCAATGCATTATTCTTTGAAATGCACAACATATTCAACTGGTACATGAGGAGAGGAGGAAATAGCAGGAGCATCAGAAAAATTCTGGAGAGATGGGTGAAAAGCATAGCACCTTTCACACCCCACATGGCTGAGGAGATGTGGGAAAAGATGGAAATGGATGGCTTTGTTGCATTGCAGGAATATCCAGAGGAAAAAGAAGTCGACTATGGAATTCTCAAGGCTGAGGAAGTTGTGATAAAGACCATAAATGACGTGGAGGAAATAAAAAAGGTTGCAGGTATTCAACCAAGGAAGATTTACATATACATTGCTACCGAGTGGAAATGGAAAATTCTTGAAATTGCTCTGGAACTTGAAAGAGAAAACAATCTCAACATGAGGGAGTTGATGGAAAGGGCGAAGAAAATGGATGTGAATATGAAGGATGCCTCTCAATATGCTGCCAAATTAATTCAGGAGATGAGAAAGGAAAAATTCATGGTGATTGATGAAAAGAAATATATGGAGGATGCAAGAGATTTCCTTGAAAAGGAATTTGGGGCAGAGGTGCATATATGCGATGATGAATGTCCCGATCCAGCCAATAAAAGGAGGCATGCATTTCCCCATCGCCCCGCCATATATATGGAGTGATGATAGCCAAGGATGTATGCCCTTGTATACCAATCATAAAATTTTTATTTCAACTTAACAGCCGTGCCATAGGCGAGTATTTCCGCAGCCGCCCTCATAACAGAGGCTGTCATAAACCTTACATTGATTACAGCATCTGCTCCCATCTTCTCTGCCTTTTCAATCATTCTCTTAAGGGCAATTTCTCTTGCTTCATTCAGCATTTCCGTATATTCCCTTAGCTCTCCTCCCACAATCTGCCGAAAGCCAGCCACTATGTCTTTACCAATATGCTTCGCCCTTATAGTGCTTCCTCTTACAAGCCCGAGAATTTCCTTTATCTCCCTTCCAGGCACATAATCTATATTCACCACAATCATGTTTTCAAATCCTCCTCGCTTATTTTTTCCTTTTCCCTCATCCTCTCCACAATTACGGTAATAAGAAGAATTACAATTCCAGTAAGAATTGCCACAGCACTCACAAAAATTATCGGATCGACGTGGCCCATGCTCCTAAGCATGTTGTAAATACCATAAATAATTAAAGCAAATATTCCAGAGCCCATAAGAGACAGCCCCATCCATTTCACCGCATCCATTTTCTCCACAGCATTTATTCTTTGGCATTATTTAAGATTATCTTTATTTTCCCCTTACAGAACATAAAACCTTTTAATTCCCTCCATAATGAACTTCATGGAGATGCATACCATCTTTGCCCTCTACAAAAAGGAATACAGGGATTACATCAGAAATAAATGGTTCATTACCCTTACCCTGATATTTCTCATACTGGCTATGGTGACATCCTATTTCGGTGCATCAGGCGTGGGGTTTCGAGGATTAAAGGAGACTGTAACAGCCATGTTAAGTTTGAATTCCTTTCTTATTCCAATTGTCGCCATAATGATAGGGCATGGTGCCATAATAAATGAAAGAGAAAAGGGTTCTATCCAGATTCTCCTTTCTTATCCCGTAACCAGAATCGAATTTTTTGCAGCCAAATACCTTGCCATGGCAACCCTTCTTTTCACCACCATATTTATTGGATTTGGAAGTGCCGGCATTGTCATCACCCTTGGAGGAGGAAGCTCCAACTGGATTTACTTTTTACATTTCCTTCTTTCAACCTTTCTTATGGGAATGGTTTTTCTCGCCTTCTCCTTCCTCGTTTCGAGTATGGCAGAAAGAAAAAGCACTGCTATGGGAGGAGGAATTTTCATATGGTTCTTCTTCACCATGATAATAGGACTGATATTTCTCGGCTTATTCGCCCTGGCGGGAGTAGACTATGGAGAAGTAATAAAAGGTGAGGCAGAATTTCCTGAATGGATGTGGAAGGTGCTTTTCATAAGCCCGCTCGACACATACCAGACCAACGTTGCCCTTATCTATAACATAAAAAACTTTTTTGGTTATGAGATGCCCTTCATACCCCACTACATAAATATGTGGAGCACTTCTCTGGCACTTATTTTGTGGGCAACGTTGCCCTCTTTCCTTTCCATAAAGATATTTCTGAAGAAAGATCTGTGATTATAGCGTTGCCAGTGTGGTAGTGGCATGAGGTGATGCCAATATTTTTGCATTTTCTCCATGCCTTTTATATATCACATCCATTATTTCATCTGCATCAATCTTTTCCATTTTGAAATGTTCTGCCATTTCCTCCCCCATTTCAGTCACGGCATAGAGTCTGGCTTTTTCTGCTGCCTTCAACATGTAATAAACCTTATGTTTGCCCATTATGAATTTCTCCAGTAAATCCTTCATTATTTCCTCACTATTGTTGTATTTCTCCATTTCATTGTAGAATTTCTCGCTTCCATGTCCTTCTCTGCATTGGGCAATGAGCACCATCGTGCCATCTTCCTTCACCACGTCTATAACGGTTTGTATCGCCTTCATTGCCTGGTAAAGGTTGATGTCGTGGGGAAAGCCATCTGCTGCTATTATGGCGGCATCTGCCTTCTGCGCCACCCTCACTTTATACATCTCATCAACCATCTTCGCCCCTTTCCTTAACACACTTCTATGGTCTCCAGCAAAAGCCCCTACAATCTCGTGTTTGCTGTTCATGACAACATTCATGCAAAAATCAACGCCTACCATGTTGGCGGCTTCCTCCATGTCCTCATGCACGGGGTTGCCATCCAGTATGCCAAATCTCGCCTTCTCATGAAACATTCTCTTATGGTTTGTCTCTATGGTTATGCCAGCCGCCACACCAGGCAGAACGCTCTTCCTTCCCCCTCCATAGCCCGCGAAATAATGGTACTCCACATCTCCCAGAATTATCCTGGAATCGGCATTGGCATAATCGGGATTGAAGAATAGGGGGGTGCCAAAACTCGTGACTCCATAATCAACAAATTTTATGTCCTGGGAATGGCTTGCCCATTCATATTGGCTCACCACTTCCTTCCCGAGCAACTCCTCAGCCTCTCTATCATTCACAGGAGTATGGGTTCCAGTTGCTATTATTATTTTCACCTCTCCATGGAGTCTTTCAAGAACATGGGGCAGAACCTTCTTTGAAGGAAAAGGTCTTGTTTTATCATCCACCACCACCGCAATTCTTCCTTTAAATTTTTCCAGTTTTTTGGAATTAATGGGATTTTCCATTGCCTTTATCAGTATCTCCTCCTCATCATCCACCCTTTTTTCTCTTGCCCTCACCAAATGGAGAAGATTTTTTTCAGGAACATCCACCACAATCTCATTTTTCCCGTAGGGAAATTCTATTTCCATGCCTGTAAAAGCAGGAGGTATAAAAAAACGTTATGAAAACTTTGTCAGTGAAAGCATATCCATCAGGCGTCATTTCACAAATTTTTATACGTTTGCAGAAAATGTTTATAAATAACCTTTCATTATTTATACAGGGTGGCGAAAATGAAAAGATTCGTAAAAATTTTTAGTGCAAATGTTTTGTTAGTTTTGATTATTTTATCAACAATCTCCATTCCATTCTCCAATTCCACTTCCTCTTCATACATCACAATTAATTTTCCAAACGGTGGAGAGACTTTTATAGCAGGCGAATATTATACAATAAAATGGAGCATTTCAGAAGATTTTCCTTTTACAAGCGCCTACATAAAAATTTACTATTCTATTGATGGAGGAAAAAATTACACACTCATAGACTGCATTTCCGCCGTCTTTATAGGAGAGGCAGGATATTCATGGAAGGTTCCAAATATTATTTCAAAAAATTGCAAAATCAAGGTGTCTTTGGTGAGCAAATGCAGCGGGACATTCATTCAATTCTACGGAAGCGATGAAAGCGATGGAAATTTTAGCATTGTTTATGACCAAATTTATTTTACCAAGGATGGGGATATAAAACTATGGCTTCAGGATGAGGAGGCAAGCCTTATTCATTCAGAGAAATATGCATTATATCCATATGCAACACCTGCTGGAGAGAAACTTGCTTTTGCCCAAGTGGAAAAAGAAAATGGCGAGGTGTTATGGAACACATCAGAAATATGGATAGCAGATTATGAACTGGGCAGCATGATTAAAATAACAGCAAATGATGTACCAGATATAGAGCCAGCAATATCTCCAGATGGAAAAAAAGTTGTTTTTGTAAGGAAAGAAGGGGAATACTCCCACCTTTACCTTGCTGAATGGACTTATGTTCCCGTAACCCATAATTACGCCATAACATTGACGCGACTTACTTCTGGAAATCATCAGGATAGGGAGCCGTGTTTTTCCCCAGATGGAAGGCATGTTGTTTTTTCTTCCAATCGTAAGGGAAAATTCCAGCTTTATACGCTTGATATAGAAAATCCTGATGTGGTGCTGAATGCCCTGCCTGCTGTTCCTCCTTACACTACAAGAGAACAAAGAAATCCTGACTGGTCTCCAGATGGAAAATGGTTTGCATGCAATATGGAATATGGAGGAAAGTCAGATATATACATTGCAGATGCATGGGGTCCGATTAATACAAGGAGGGTTTTTCAAATAACATCTACGCCCCAATATGAACTCTTCCCTTCATGGCGCCCTGATGGGAGAGCATTGGCATATGTAGTTATGGAAGACATACCTGATGGGCACAGCTTTGAATTATGGAAAATGAAGTTGAATATGGACACCGTTCCATCAATGATTGGCGGTGAAATGTTAACATATTTGGGCTCCATACCATGGGGAGAAATTTTTACCCTTGGAGATCCATGCTGGAGGAAACTGGAGGGTTTGAGAATCATTCAAGGCGAACTCAAAGGAAGGGTTGGGAATCATGTTGATATGAACATGCAGGCAGTTGGAGGCATCCCTCCATACACATGGGAAATGGATGGCACACTGCCCGATGGCTTGCATTTTGTAAATGGAAGGATTTATGGAACTCCAACAGAAGCAGTAAAGGAAAGACATATAAAAATAAATGTTACAGACAGCATAGGCCTCCATACCATAAAAGATTTTGTCATTACAATAAAGCCCGAGCATGATCTGGAATTGATTACAACCGGTGATTTTTTACCGCCTGCGGTTGCCCATCATTGGTATTCTGTCAATGTTAATTTTAGAGGAGGTTTAGCGCCTTATCAAATAAAAATCGCTTCAGCAATTTATGGGAAAGAATTGCCTTCTGGCTTACAATGGAGTAATACAACTTCTGGAGATAGGCTAACTGTACACCTCTACAGCCATCATGGTATGCCCCCAGGAAATTATAGAATAAAGGTTGAGGTGAAAGATGCCTTTGGTAATGTATCTGCGGGCTTTTACTGGCTTAATGTTATAAATATTTCTTATTGGGCTATTAGGGACATATTTGGAAAAGAATTTATTGTAGGCGTGGAAGGGCTGCCGGAATATCCTTTAGATACATTAAAGGGATGGCTCACTGTTAAAATTGAAGCAAGGGGGATTGAGCAAACTTTGACAATAAAAGATATCTATACTGTTCATCAAACCACTGGAGGGGTATTTCATACACTTGTTTTACCATATCCAGAGAATTTCGATGCATGGAAAGGTGTTTTTAACCCTGGGGAGTCAACAATTATGGGCAACCTTACTGTAACCTTTTCCATAGATGGAAATGAAGTAACCGCCGTTCATGAATTTCCAATACATAGATACATGTTCAGGAGGGACAGAGGCTTCAGTTTTGGCAATTTTCATACAGACGGCATTCCATGGGAAAATTTTGTTGACTTCTTTGGAGACTGGGAATGTTGTTTCTTTGGAGATGTTTATCTTCCCCGTCCAATACCTGCAGCAATTTGGGGCGCCGGAATGGGAGGGATGTCAAAAGGAATGTGCCTTGGAATGTGCATGACAGCAAATAATATTGCAGAAGATTATGTAAGAACATGTTTCGAAGAATACCCAAATTTACCTCATGCAGAAGAAAGGAATTCGGATTTGTGTCAGCCAGATGAAGCATTGGATGAATATATAGAGAAGCAACATTGGTGGCAGATTAGCATGGAATTTATACGGAGATGTGCGCTGGAGGTTACTTGGAATCATGGGGAATGGGCAAAAGCAGTTGTTGATGATGTTGAGGATTATGTTGATGATTTGGAGAGCGGTAAAAATCCCGATCCTTTGCTTATTTGCATGAGTTATCATCATCATGGACATGCTGTGGTTCCATATGCAATAGAATATTTGCCAGATGGAAGGGCATTGATAAGAGTTTATGACCCCAATAAACCCTTCAATTATGACGAAGAAAATGATGGCAACAGCTCAATATATGTTGACTTAAGTAAGGATAATTCATGGACATTTTTCATGGGTTATGACGAGGACGGTAAAAAAATAGTATGGAAGAATGGTAAAATATATACTGTTCCATGGAAAATTTTACATGGCGATCCAAATTTGCCAGGAGCATTGGACATTCCAGAACTGACTGTCCTTGGGATTACTTCATTATTTGGATTGATATTTGGAGGAACCGCCAACATAAGCCAGGTGACAGATGAAGAAGGAAAAACAATGTTCACGCCAGAGGGAGAGATAAATGTGGATGAAGATGGAATAAGAGATTGCTCTTTAATACCGTCCTTTGCAGGTATGGATAACAGTTTCTGCATAGGCTATGCTTCCTTCAACAATACATATGACTTCGATATACATGGAAGCACTGAAGGGAATTATACCTTCTATTTCATGCCATCTGATGGATTAATGGCTGGTTTTGTGGTGGATACATTTAACAATGCTTCAGATACCATAGGAATTGATTCTAAAAATCTATCAACAAAATTTTTAACGCATGAATCAAAGGAATTTGGCTATAAAATGATTAAGGAATTTAATAAAACCGGCAGGATATTTTTGATTGACCATATTAAAACAAAGGGCAATGGAAACATTACTTTCACCGCCGATAAAAACGGTAACAATGTTACCATCATCAACAATGGTGAAGAAACAACATATGATGTTAAAATAGAATTGATTGGAGAGGAAAAGCAGAAGTTTGAGTATAAAGACATTCATCTCGGAAAAAATGAAAAACATCATATTGAACCAACTTCATGGGATAATCTGAGCAAAAGTAAAGTAAAGCTGAGCATTGACAAAAATAATGATGGGGTATGGGATGAACATATATTTTTACAAAAAGAAAAGAAAAAAACACCGGGATTTCAGATTATTCTACTTCTGGGGGCAATTTTGATACTGATGATGAGAAAAAAATTCATTTAAATATATTCCTTCATCGCCTCTATCACTTCCATACTATTCCTTGCATTCCTGTAATCTTCAAGAGGCATTTTATTTAATTTCAAAAAGTGACTTCCCCATTTGAATTTATTCAGCAAATCTCTTGCCCGTTCCTCCTCGCCAAGGATATAAAGGGCTGATGCCATTGCTTCTGCCGTGCTCAATTTGAAGGGTCTTCCATAATTAACAGGATTTGCAGCTACAAGGTAAGGAAGTGCCCTGCTTCTCATCCTTTTTGTTGCCTTTTCAAAAATTGAATCGGCATTTTTCCATGAACAGTCGATGGCGGCGATGCTGCGGAATTTTTTGTCTTCCGGAGACAAAGCCTTTTCTGAAAATGGGTTGAGAAGTATTGAATTTCTCGGGATTTCACCTATTTTTCCCACAATCTTAACCAGTCCAAATTTTGCAAGTTTCTTTGCAGTACATTTTTTCGGGTCATCATCATTGGTATGATAAACATAAAGGTGATATTTCATTTATTGAAAAATGCGTTGCCAATTTAAATCTACCTCCACCAGAACCTTTTGATAAAATTTTATAAAGGGGATTGGGATTTTGAAGTGGAGGCAAAAAAATGAAGGTGAAAATAGTTGTTTCGCTTCTGGTGCTAACCCTTCTTATTGGAGGGTTTAATCTGGCAGGCGTGAATGAAAGTAACAAAATGATGAATGCAGACAACCTAAGGGAGCATGGAACACTGTTTGAACAAAAAATGACATTTTCCCCGCCAAATATGGAGAATAAAGAAGGATATATTCAACTCTCCGTGAAAGAATGCAACTCATTTCTTGTAAAACCAGGATATCCTCTGCTGCCCAAAATGGTGAGAAGGATAGAGTTACCGTTTGGAACGAGTGACATAAGTGTTAAAGTAAACATTGAAGGAGGAAGAGAGTATAAGGTGGATGGGCAGATAGTTCCATCTCCAGCACGAATAAGACTTTCAGATGGAAAGGTTGTGGAAGGTGGTAAAAAAAGCGATGTTTATTACAGCAATGAGCTGTTTCCGTCAGAGCAGTATTCATATCACATAGGCGTTGGGCTCAATGGTAATGGAGAAAGGGTGGTGCATGTTGTTGTGGATATATACCCTGTTAGATATATTCCCGCTGAAGGAAAGATAATTGCTGCAGATAAAGCAAGTATTCAAATCAAGTACAATATTCATAGCAAAAATGAAGCATTGAATGCATATAAACTCCTCATAATAGCACCGCCTGAATTTAAAGATGCCCTTCAACCATTGGTGGAGCATAAAAATGAGATAGGCATTCCAACGATTCTGAAAACAACCGATGAAATATATGCTTCCTATAATGGGAGGGATGAGCCAGAGAAGATAAAATATGCCATAAAGGATGCAATAGAAGAATACGGAATAAAGTATGTCCTGCTTGTTGGCGGTTTAAAATCGAAGATATATGCAAAGCCAAGAGATAACATAAATGCGGGCATAAAGGGATGGTATGTGCCTGTAAGATATTCCAACTGCAGATACTGGGAGGGTGATGACCCCGGGGTTATAACAGATTTATATTATGCTGATGTGTATAAATATGAGAATGACAACATCGTTTTCGACGACTGGGACAGTAATGGAAATGGAATATTTGCCGAATTCACACAGTCGAGCCAGGATGTCCTTGATTTATATCCCGATGTATATATCGGGAGGCTGGCGTGCAGAAATATAAAAGAAGTGGAGGATGTGGTGGCAAAGATAATTGCATATGAAAATGAGGACAAGAGGGATTGGTTCTATCGCATGATTGGAGTCACAGGAGATGGTTTCCTCGACCAGCATGACCTGAACATAACCTGGGATGTCAACAATGTTCCAGATGGTTCCTATACATTATATGCACAGAGCATGAATGATGAGGGGGATGTGGGGCCAATAGATGTGACTTATTTTACAGTAGACCATAATGCAAAAACAAAGCTGACGTTCAACCATGATGATTATTTAATCCCAGAATTGCAGAATGGATATCCTGCTCCCCCCATAGCAAAAATTGTTTCCATTTCCAATGGAGATGTTCTGGGCAAGGATGACTATATCTACTCCCCATCAGAAAGAGAGGCATATCTTAACACAGAATTGCACTGGGCGGATGTGGAGTATGTTAATGGCATGCTGAAAATAAGGGGCAAATCCTACGATCCGAAATTATATGGAGACTACACCAACATCCATGTATGGATTAAAAACGAGAATGGCGATGTTATATTCAATACATGGAGAAACAACACCCTCCAGATTGCGGAAGGCGACTGGACAGTTGGGGCAAGGGTTTTGCATGAAAGAGGGGGAACATTCTATTACATGCCCGATGACTTTGAAAAAATATTCCTCTCCACTTCCAATGGCAATTTCACTGGAAAACAGAGTGTTGTCGATGCTTTAAGCCAGGGGGCAGGCTTTGTCTTCTTCTCAGGGCATGGAAGTCCTGGGGTGTGGGCAAATCACTATCCTGGGATACCAGGCAACAGGCAGCATGCAGAAATAATCGGTTTGTCAGTAAGTGATTTAAACGGCGCCCCCCACTTCCCCATGGATAAAATTTCCAATGAAGGAAAGCCCTTTGTTTGTGTGGTTGGAGGATGCCACAACAGCCAGTTCAACATCTCCATAGCATTAACATCCATTGACTGGTTCAACAGGCATTCCATGAATACCTTCGGCTACCCCGTTCCAGAATGCTGGAGCTGGTACATTGTTAAGCAGCCAAACAAAGGGGCCATAGCAAGCATTGGAAATACTGGCTATGGATATGGCAACCTGGGAGAGTGGTGTGTTGTTGGGGGCGTGGATAACTGGATAACCAATGAGTTTTTCAGGGTTTATGCGGAAGGAGAGGCGGAACCAGTTCTGGGCAATGTGCATGCAGAGGCGGTAAGCAACTACATAACCCATTTCCATGAATTTTACATGCCAGAAATAGATGATTATGGATGGGACGCAGGCGACCTGAAGACTGTGGAGCAGTGGGTTCTGCTTGGCGACCCCAGTCTGCAGCTCCTCTCCCCCTGATTTTTTTATTTTTAGTGTGAAAGGAGAGTATATCATGGAATTTGAACACTCATAAAAACCTACTATAATCTACATGGTAAAGTGGGACATGATTTCACGGCGAAATCAATTAAGCATTTCCCGGCAGTCTTTGCATATGACAACATTTACGTTGAGGAAATCCCTTATTATGCGGGAAACCTCATCTATCTCAGTGTCAATATCCATTTATTCCCCTCCCTTTGGGTAAAAATACTAATGACGTTGGTATATAATACTTTTTCTAAATTTTCAGATTGCTACAGCCAAACGATCATTTTCCATAAATCTCTCTGTATAC
>CAZTWM010000010.1:0-16203 GCA_964617935.1 uncultured Thermoplasmatales archaeon
GCCACCTGCCCTTTCTTCAAAAATCCCAAAGCTTTTATTCTATGCCATATTTATCCTTGCTCCATCCGAAGACCTCCATGAAAAAATGATTGGAGGAGCAAGCATGGAGCCACAGCGGCATCTACGGGCTCCTGCGTGATTCATGAGCGTAAGGCCAACCCAGATGCCGCACATTTTCCATTCCCTTTATGGCAAGCATTAGGAACTCATTTATCTTTGCCTCCATTCCATGTTTCTTTGCCACTCTCACAAACTCTCCATTTATCTCTTCCACCTCGGTCCTTTTTCCCTTCATCATATCCTGAAGCATGGAGGAAATGTTGCTGGCTGTTTTATCCGCCACTTCAATGGTTTTCTCCATGGCATCCTCTATATCAAACCCTTCCTTTTTTGCTATGGAAATGCATTCCCTGCATACCATTTCAAGAAGTTTCCTTGCATTTTTATCCTTGAGCAAAAACCCGTTTTTACATCCCAAAAGAGTGGTCAAACTGTTTATGGATGCATTTATCACACCCTTTCTCCATATCTCCTCCTCTATTTTATCGCTTATCCGCGTATATATTCCGCATTGATTGAATGCCCGTGCTATATTTTTTATTCTCTCACTCATTTCGTCTTTCATTTCCCCTATTATGGTTTCCCCAGCGCCAGCATGATATATTTTTCCTTCTTCAACAAAGACGGCGCCATGACTCGTCACCCCTCCAATGGCATATTCCTCTCCCATAATTTCTGCTATAATTTTCTCATTCCTCAAACCATTTTGAAGTGAAAGAACTGGCATTCTTCCAAACCTTTCCATTATTTCTTCCAGTGCTTTCCTGGTATCATAGGATTTTGTGGTGAGTATAATCATATCATATCTTTCCCCATTCCACACTGTTTTTGGATGAAAAATTCCGCTGGTAATCCCCTCTATTCTCAATCCATTTTTTTCAATGGCTTCCATATGCTCCTTCCTCCCCACCAGGAGAACTTCATTATGTGCTGAGAGCAATCCTCCAAATAATGAGCCTATGGCTCCTGCTCCGAATATGATGAACTTCATTGTTTCAAAATGGTAAGGGAGTTTAAAAGTTTATGAATGAAAAGATAAGGGATTGGAAGATGGAAAAATGCATGGCAGTCTTGCCCCATCAACAATCTGGATGAGTTATACAAGAATGAGATAAATTTATCTATTCTTTGCCCTATATTTTCATGCTTGAAAAAATTGCTTCCCTCCTCAAGAAAAAGAACCTGTGGGTTGCAACAGCAGAGTCATGCACTGGCGGACTCATAGCCCATAAACTCACAAATGTGCCGGGGAGTTCAGAATATTTTAAGGGAGGCGTTGTCTCCTACAGCAATGAAGTGAAAATGAAATTGCTTGGAGTAAAGAAGGAAACGCTCGAGAAATATGGGGCTGTTTCAGAGCAGACAGCAAAAGAGATGGCTGAAGGAGTGAGAAAACTCATGGATGTTGATGTAGCTATAGCCACCACCGGCATCGCAGGACCTGGGGGGGCGACGCCCACAAAGCCTGTTGGTTTGGTGTATGCTTCCCTTTCCTCTCCAGAAGGAACGGTGGTAAGGAAATTTATTTTTAATGGAAACAGGGAGGAGAATAAGGAAAGTTTTGCCAACGCAACTTTAAATATGCTTCTTGAATATCTTGAAGGATGATTGAAATAGATGGAGGGTATGGAGAGGGAGGAGGGCAGATTTTGAGAATGAGCGTTGCCATGGCAGCCCTTACGGGTAAGAGCGTTAGGATAAAAAATATAAGGGCAAATCGTCCCACTCCAGGGCTTAAAAGACAGCATATGGTGGCGGTGGAAAGCGTTGGAAAATTATGCAATGCCGAGATTAAAGGAGTTAAAATGGGCTCCACCACCATTGAATTTAATCCCCATTCCTTAAAAGGAGGGGAATTTAAGTTTGATATAGGAACGGCAGGAAGCATAACTCTTGTCCTTCAGGCATGCCTTCTCCCATCTCTTTTTGCACCAAAGGAAACAAGATTGCTAATAAAGGGAGGAACGGATGTAAGGTGGGCTCCACCGTGGGATTATTTCCAGAATGTTGTAGTTCCTCTGCTTAATGAAATGGGTGCAGATGTGGAGGCATATTTGAACAGCCGTGGTTATTATCCTGCTGGTGGCGGGGAGGTGGAGGTTTTTATAAATCCCTGTGAAAGACTCAATGCACCCTCTTTTAATAAAGAAGTGGAGGGAGTGGAGGGGATAGTCAGCATAGCCAATCTTCCTTTTGAGATAGCAGAAAGGATAAAAAATTCAGCCCTCCAGAAATTGAAAGAGCATGAAATGAAAGCAAACATAATGATTGAAGAAACATCCTCACCCTCTCCAGGCACAGGCATTGTTCTGTGGACAAAAGGAAAGCATCTTGGAGGCGATTGTTTGGGCGAGCGGGGCAAAAGGGCGGAGCAGGTGGGCAGGGAGGCAGCGAAAAAGTTGATTATGGAAATAGAAAGTGGAGCAGATTTGGATATCCATGCTGTTGATCATCTCCTCCCATATTTTGCCATTGCTGGAGAGGCAAGCTTCAGATGCAGGAAAGTTAGCAAACATGCTGAAACGGAAATGTGGCTGCTTAGAAAATTCATGGATGTGGAATTTGAAGTGAAAGGAGAAAAACTGAAGAAGATAAAGGTGAGGAGAAAATCTGATTAAAAATTGAATGAAAGCAGATGATGGTAACTGGTTATTTAAGGATGGGTGTATGCATGAATATGAGAAGAGAAATTTTTTTAGGAATGGAAGGGAAAAATATTATTCCTGGCTATAAC
Organism: uncultured Thermoplasmatales archaeon; assembly: GCA_964617935.1. GTDB lineage: Archaea > Thermoplasmatota > E2 > UBA202 > JdFR-43 > JAGGZK01. The sequence goes on from CAZTWM010000010.1 coordinate 2,795, forward strand.
GCTGCTGGATATGGATTCCAGTGAGCCTGATATAGATAATGGACACATAGAAAGGAAAACAGCATGAAAAATAATGGCTTTCATGCTTCAACATATTTGAAATTGATGGAGGCATAGAAAGATGTGACTTAGGGAAGCATTATTATGGAGCCATTCCCTGAAATATAATCATGGCGAATATGGTGACGATGCTGAAGAAGGCGATGGCTGAAGGCAATGAAGTGCCCAGGGAATACATGTATTGAATTCTATCATCTCCCTCATCTATTCCATTGGCAAATCTTATCATCAAAAAGACCAACTGGATTATATATATCCCTATAACAAGAACAAAAATTTCAGGGCTAACGGTATCTATGGAATGCATTTCCATCCCGAACATTGTTTCGCTTGCCTTCTCGCTTATTACTTCAAAATCTATGCCGGAAAGTACAGATGTAATCAGTTTGGTTATTCCCAGAGTAACGCCTGCAATCATTGGGGCAAATACGGTCGCTGTTGTTCTCAAAGTGGAAGTGAGAACGCCGAGGGCATTCTTTATCCCCTTTTCCACTTCCTGCAATTGTTTTAAATGGTCTGCTATCTTCACTATTGCCACTCCAGCAGCAACATAACTTTTTTTAACACCTTCCACAAACAAACGCATTATAGCCCTTATTCTGTCTGAATAAACATGCTTGAGGGAGCCAAATTTTTTATCAAATAAAGCATCCTCCGTGTTCATTCTCATGGATAAAAGGTTGTAGCCGGTTTGCCTGAAAACCTCACCCATTTTAGAACCCTCCAATGCTCGAGATGCATATATGAATGCCTCCTCCGCCGGCTTTCCCTCCATTATTCTTTTGCCCAGTACATATAGGGAGTCGGCAAATTCCTGCTCCATCTCTCTTATATCATCCCTTATTTTTTTGTATGCCTTATAGGTATTCACGCAATACAGGGAAACGCCCGCTGCCACACCCCATAATATGAATAAGGTTACCGGGAAATATGCATTGATTCCTCCCTCACTGGCGGGTTTAACAAAAAAATCAAAAATTCCTCCATGCAGGGGAAATATGGGAAGAAGGATAAAGACAATGCCGGGGAGCGCCATCATCCCCCCGACAATGAAAGCAGTAAGGGCATTTGCCTTTTTATTTATCTTCTCCAGAGAAGGATGGGCTGCGGGAATAACAGGTGGATTGAAGGTGGCAGGTCTTGACATGAGAACTTTTCTTATGTAAAGGAAGAGGATTAGGGGTAGAAGAATGTCATAGAGTAAAAATATATGGAATATGGAAAGGCGAAGCCCCACCATGGAGGTGGCAGGCAGCATTGCTATGAGGGCAAGAGGTATCATCACTCCCATGGAATATATCACCAGTGTTGGCTGATGAAGTTTGCTGGCAAAATCAATCATGGTTGACTTGGTTCCTTCAAGCACCACATCCAAACTTCTGTCCAATGTAATGATCCGCTCCCCTTCATTTCTTTCATGAACCGAACTTCTTACCAAATGAAGGGCTCTTTTCAGATAATCGCTCCATTTGCCCCATGATTCAGCAAAGAAGGTGATGGCATCATCTATGCTTTTATGTATCCTCGCCTCCAGGTCCCACATGAGTTTTCTCAAATCCTTGCCAAGGGATGTCTTTGATTCTCTCGCAGCAAATCGAAAGGCATTTTCCAGATTTGGTATCAATTTTAAATACATCACTATATAACTCAAAACTTCAGGTATATCCCCCAGGGAATGTATTTTCATATGCTTTGCCTTTGTTTTTGGATACTCACTTATTAGCTGTAGGGCAGTAAAGGGAAGACCTATGGTTACAATGACAATGAGGAGGATGGTGAAGATTCCCATCCCTCCCAAAGAAAAGCCGTAAAAAGATACGATAATAAAATCTATAAAAAGAGAGAAAAGAAATGCGATGATGGCACCTGCATAGGAAAAAAGAAGTATTTCATACGCCTCCAGTTCAAGCCCTGTAAAATTGAGAGAGTCGATGAATTCACTGGATACTGAAGAGTTGGCTTTCCTGGAAAACCTTTTCATATCGCCCACTATCCAGGAAAAATGCTTCACCGCCCATTTACACCATCTCTCAAATTCTCCGCTCATATTTTCTTCACATAATCGCGATACCATTTCATCCATTTCTTTTCCACGTATTTATAATCTGGAGAGCCATGTTCCTCCTTGCTTTCCTCTATTAACATCCAGAACGCATTGTTTGCATCTCTTACCACTGATGCTTCCAGCAATGCAGGATTGTTCTTGCCATATTTCACCATCTCCTCCCTTATTTTTGCTCTCAGAGAAATATTCTCTATTGCCTTCTCTATGGTTATTCCCCATTCCCTTGCTATCCTTCCTATAACCTCCGATTGCCCCATATCCAATAAATCCGTGGCTTCCATGGCATCCCTTTCAGCATTATAAACCATCATGTCAGCAAATATTTTATCAGGGTCTGCCTCCTTCCCCCATCTTTTGGAAACTTCAGAAATCTGAATAACCCTCCTCCTTTTCTCCATTCCTCCTCCTATCCTTATGGGGGCGGCTACCACCACTGCATCTGTTGCCTTGAAAGAGGTTGCAGTGACGCCAATATCATAAACTATCCTTTCAAAAACATCCCTTGTGGTGGCGCCATGTATTGTCCCCAAAACCACATTGCCTGCAGCCCCCACCCTCATTGCCTCGAACAAAACTTTGGTTTCCTCTCCCCTTACCTCCCCAAGGATGAGAACAGATTCACCGAGGCGCAATGCAGTTCGTAAAGCAGTTTCGGGGGCGACGCCTCCTCCTCCCTCTCCTGCCGTTATGGGCTGGGTTATGAGAGACTGTATTTTATAGCCAAGGGATTGGAGGGTGTCGATGGGCAATTCTGGAGTGTCCTCGAGAGTGAGAATTCTGTATCTCTGGGGTATTTCCAAGATGAGAGAAGAGAGGAGAGACGTTTTTCCTGCCCCTCTGCTTCCTGCTATAAGTATTGTTGCCTGCCCGTCCACCAGAAAACTGAGCAGGGCGGCGGCTTTTGGAGAAAGCATTTTATAGGATACAAGTTTCGGCAGAGTCCATGGAGTCATGCTGTGCCTTCTGATGGCAAATGCCACACCTTTTGGAGTGAGGGGGGCGGAGATGGCTGCCACCCTTGAACCATATTTTTCCAGTCCCATGTCAAGTATGGGAGCTGCTTCAGAAAAAGGACGGCCACTCAAACTCCTGAAACGCGAAGACAAAGCCTCCACATCCTGTTCAGAAAAGTAAATGTTTGATGTATATTCCTCGCCATTCCATACGATGTGGAGGGGATTGTTTGAAACGGGGGCATTGATGTATATGTCCTGTATGTTTTTATCCATCAGCAAATCCTCCAGAAGCCCCAGTCCTGCAGTATATTTGGCAAATATATCAGATAGCATTTCCACCTTCTCCATTTCCACATGCATCCCTTCCTCTTCCGCAATTTTTTTAATGGCATCTCTGGCAAATTTCATAAAATATTCTCTGGATGTTTCAGGCTCCATGAAGGAAGTATCTCTGGGTCTGTGCCTTGCCATCCTTTCCTTCACCTTCTGAAGTAATTTCAGTTCCTCAGGGGATAAATTGTATTCAGGTGGAATGGCAAAATACATTTTTTCAGGGCGGGTGGAAAGGGAATATAAGGAAATATCCAACCCGCTCCCTCCCTCTCTTTCTATCTCATATTTTTTTATGAAAATGGCATCAGGAGGAGGAGAAAGATGGATGTAGGTATCGAAGAAGATGGGGCGTATATATGGTTGCAGATCATACATGTAATGGGATTCGCTATCTCTCTTTTCATCAATTTTTGTTTCCAGATTGCTTTTCTCAATTATCTCTCTGAGATTGTTCAGATAATGGCGTATGCAGGAATTGCAGTCTTTCCTTCTCTCATCCCCCAATATTACAGGCTTTTTTTTGATACCCTTTTCCTGTTCCTTTATCTCTTCCTTTATTCTGATATAGGCAAGAATGGGGTCCCTGCTGGCAATGCTGGCGATATCCCCTATCCTTTTCTTTCTCTCTTCCAGACATTCTCTGCATTTTCCCTCTCCCTCTCCAATATCGAAGGAATTAACATCTTCAACAAAAGAAGCAAGATTTTTAAGAAATTCCAGAGCATTTCCATCAAAAACCTTCACAAAGGGATGGTGCAGAACCATTCTCCCTATTTCAGCCTCTTTCATAAGGATATCCATTATATTTTTCCTGCAATTTTCATCCATGAGAGTGGAAGAATGATCACAGTTTTCACAATCAATCAGCAATACTCTTTTATCCCCCTCTTTTCTCATAGAGTAACTGCAGCTCATAAGCAAAAGTTAATTAATTACGATGCTATATAACTTTCGATGGAAAAGGAAAGAGAGGCAACAATTTCTGAAAAGATGTATGTTCTGGGGAGAAGGGAGAAAAAGGATGGAGGAGTGCTTAACATAGGAAGATATTATGCTCTGGATGGCTCTCTGGGCTCCAGCGTTTATCTGGATGGACTGAAACCCCATGTTATAACAATATGTGGAAAAAGAGGATATGGGAAATCCTATACAATGGGAGTATTTATAGAAGAAATGGGGAGGCTGGAGGAAGAGGCAAGAAAGAATATAGGCATGCTAATAATAGATACACTTGGCATTTTCTGGACTTTTGCTTATCCGAACAAAAGACAGGAAGAGGATTTAAAAAGATGGAGAATGGAAGCAGAAAAATTTGATATCACCATCTTTTCCTCACCTGAAAATGTGGAGGAATATGGAAGGAAAGGAATTGACGCCCATCCTCTGCTAATAAAGACATCTGAACTGGAGCCACATCACTGGGCTCAACTTTTTAATATTTCACCCACAAGTTATGTGGCTGCCGCTATAGGAAGAGCAGTCAATGATTTGAGGGATAGAGAGGAATTTTCCATAGATGAGATGATAGATTATATAAGAAATGACGCCCGTCTCAAAGATGAAGTAAAGGTGGTGGCGGAAAATCTTCTTCAGATGGCAAAATCATGGAAAATATTTGACAGAAAGGGTGTTGAAATAACGGATATTATTAAAGGAGGAAGAACCACAGTGTTGGATGTGAGCCCCTATCCTGAAGAATTAAAGATTGTGATGGTTGCGTTACTGGGGAGAAAAATATTTGAGAGGAGGGTAATGGAGAGGAAAAAATATGAGGAGGCGGTCATGGAGAAAAAGAGCATTGAAGAGGAAATGCCCCTTACCTGGATGGCAATAGATGAGGCACACGTTTTTCTTCCAGCAGAAGACAATATAGCCAAGGATGTGCTGATAAAGCAATGGATGCGACAGGGAAGGCAGCCTGGCGTTTCTTTGTTGTTGGCGACACAGCGCCCCAGTTCACTTGATGAGGAGGTGCTTTCCCATAGCGATATAATAATATGTCATCGCCTTACAGCACAGGAAGACATAGATGCTTTGAACAAGGTTCGCCCCACCTACATGCAAGAGAGCATAGGGGAAGCGGTAAAGAAAATAGGAATACAAAAAGGGGTGGCTTTAATAATTGACGATACATCGGAGGCAATGCATGTTATCAAAATTCGCCCCAGAATGAGCTGGCATGGCGGAGAGGAGCCATCTGCTTTGATAGAATGAGCCATTACTGCTATGTTGCCATCTTTGTTGCAATTGCCGGTAGCATTATTGCCTCCTATACCGATGTAAAAACAAAAGAGATTCCCAATTATTTGACTTTTTCAATGATTTTCCTGGGGCTCCTATTTTTTTCTTTGAAATTTTACAGGGAATGGATTTTTTTCATCCCATTGATTGCATCATATTTTTTAATATGGTTCATATGGCGGGCAGGAATGTGGGGCGGAGGGGATGCAAAACTTATGATGGGTTTGATGGCTTTACTCCCTCCCTGTTACGGCATTCATTTTATACCATTATTTTTCATAATGGTTGCCTTTGTTTCATTAATCCATTATTCCATTTTCGGGATGATTCAGGCAATAAAGGAAAGGAAAGGAAAAATATTTGCCTCCGCAATGATTTTAATGGTAGCAACACCTCTTTTCTCCTATTTTTTACTAAAATCTTTATCCAGAAGCATTGCCATCATCATTTCTCTTATCCTTTTATTTATAATTGGAGACATTGCTTCCTCATTTCTTCCCTGCAGAAAGAAAGTTAGAATCTCAGATAAAATTGCTGGAGAGATTCTGGCAGAAATCATTTATGTTAGAGAGGGAAAGATTGTGAGGGTAAAGAGAGAACCCTCTCTCATAATGAATTTAATCAAGGGAAGAAAAATTAAAGGAAGGGGAATAGACATCATCCTGGAGCCAAAATATACAGGAATATCCAAAGAAGACATAAAGATTCTGAAAAAATGCTGCAATGATGTTTTGGTATTTATCTCATATCCAATGGCTCCCATAATATTGGCGGCTTTGCTTCTTGTCCTCCTTTTTGGGAGAGAAATACTCTCGATACTGGCAGGATTTTGAGGTATATGGTGAGGCAACAGAGATATATCACTTTTCCTTTATTTCCATGGAATTTCGCCTCATAAATGATGGATGGAGAAATGCCTACGAAAATATGGCTGTAGATGAAGCGATTTTGATGAACAACATTCCAACCCTCCGCCTCTATAAATGGAAACCCTCCGCCATCTCCATAGGATATTTTCAGAGCATGGAGGAAGAGGTCAATCTTGAAGAATGTAAAAGACAGGGCGTGGACGTGGTGAGGCGCATCACAGGAGGAGGGGCTGTATATCATGACAGTGATGGAGAGATAACCTATTCCGTAATATGCCCGCAGGAAATGCTTCCCAGAAAAATAATGGATATCTATTCTCTCATATGCTCCTCTCTTGCTTACGGGCTTGCCTATATTGGGTTGAATGCAAGGCATGAAGGAATAAACGATATTGTCGTGAATGGTAAAAAAATTTCAGGAAGTGCACTCACAAAAAAATATGGAAATGTTCTGCAGCATGGAACTTTGCTTTTGAAAGTGGATATTAAAAAAATGTTCTCTTTGTTGAAAGTGGGAAAAGAAAAGATAAGTGATAAGGAAATAAGGAGCGTGGAGGAAAGGGTGACATCTGTGGAGAAAGAAGGAGGGGTCATGGATGAGGGGAAGATGAGGAAGGCATTGATTAAGGGGTTTGAAGAAAAAATGGGATTAAAATTTTATGAGGGAGAATTGACGGAAAAGGAGAGAGAAGATGCGGAAAAATTGAGGGAGAAATATGAAAGCAGAGAATGGAATTTTAAAAGGTGAATTGAAGGTAAGGGGGGGAAAGTTAATCAAATGCAGAATGAGGGTGAGGGGTAGCGTAATAGAGGAAATAAAATTCAGTGGAGATTTTTTTATGTATCCTGAGGAGAAAATAGAGGAACTGGAGGAAATTCTGAAGGGTGTTGAATTTAAAGAGGAAAAAATAAGAGGAATGGTTATTCCCTTTTTTGATAATACTGAGTTAATAGGGGCATCTCCAGAAGATTTTGTTACTGTTGTTTCAATAACGATTAAAAATTTAAAAAAAGGGGAGAAGGATGTTTAACTTCCTTCTATGTACATGTGGTCAATGTAGATTGTATCTTGGGTGCCATGCCATAATGTGTGATCCAGATCCTTTACGCGAATGTAAAGAGTACCAGAGATATCATTGGGCAATTCGAATGTCTGGTAAGTATTATCATCGGTTGTTTTAGTTTTTTGTAGCGTTGATATACAAGAAGAGTAGGGAGAAAGGATGCAACAAATAGAGAGATATTTGCTATTCAGAAGAAACATTTTCATATTGAAACAGGGATATCCAGCCATTTAATAGATGTTAGGTTTTATAGCAATTAAAATTAAAAACTTCCCAGCATTTCCATATCATGAAGATTGTTGCCGGCTCCTCCTCGCCCATGCTTGCCAGAAACATTGCCAGAGTGGTGAATGCAGAGATGGCTGATGTTTCCATAAAAAGATTTCCTGATGGGGAATGCTATGTGAGGTTCAATGAGAAAGTTGAGCATGCCATTGTTGTGCAGAACACATATCCGGATGAAAATTTGGTGGAACTTTTTCTCCTTCAGGATGCCTTAAAAAGAATGAATGCACAGGTGGATGTTGTTATTCCATATTATGGCTATGGGAGACAGGATAAAATTTTTGAGGAAGGAGAGGCAGTAAGCGCCGCCAAAATGGCAAAGCTTATTGAAATGGATGCGGACAGCATCATTTTAATAAATCCCCACAAGAGACATATTCTGAATTTTTTTAATGTAAAGGCGGAGATATGTGATGGCGTGCCAGCCATAGCAGAATACTTCAAGGGAAAGGTGGATGCTGTTGTAGCACCTGATAAAGGAGCAGTTCATATGGCAGAGGAGGCTGCTTCTGTAATTGGATGCGGTTATGATTATTTTGAGAAAACAAGGATAAGCGGGAGTGAGGTGAGAATGGAAATAAAGAGCATGGAGGTGGAGAATAAAAGAATACTCATTCTGGATGATATAATATCCACAGGGGGAACCATGGCGAAGGCGGTGGAGTTGCTTAAAAAACAGGGGGCGGAAAAAATATATGCTGCGTGTATCCATGGCTTGTTCATAGGAAATGCGGATGAGAGAATAATTGAGGCAGGATGTGATGAACTAATAGCCAGCGATACCATAGAAAGTGCCTATAGCAAAATGAGTGTGGCTGAGGAAGTTGCCAGTTTATTAGAATCATAAATCTTTCTTCGCGAAGATAAGATATCCTGCCAGTAGTGGTATAAGCATCCATGCGAGAAGGACGGCGAGCACCAAAGGAGTATTTACGAAGGATGGAAGTTTCAGATTACTGCTTATTGATGATATGTTGAGGGCAGCCATTGTTGAATATGCTTTTACGGGATTGATGAGGGAAAGTATATGATAATAGGAAGGGGCAACAAAGTTTGGGTCACTCAGTCTCTTTGTCCCATACTGGGCTATAAGTATTCCAGCCAGAACGATATCCCATATCATCTCAAAGAGGAACCATAAAAAGATGGCTCCTCCCATGGCTGTGGAGCGCTTTTTGAATATGGATGAAAAGAAAAGGGCTATGGAAATGAAAACAAGACCCAGCAAAATGGAGGATAATATGAATATAAAGTAGCCGCCCCATTCCACCCCTTTCACATTTATCCCTATTATGATGCCAGCAATCCCGAAACCGATGAAGTTTGCCATTGCCATCACTATGCCAAGTCCAATGAATTTGCCAGCAATTACTTCCTCCCTTTTCACGGGATAGGAAAGAAGGAGTTCAAGAGAGCCCTTCTCTCTTTCTCCAACAATGGAAGCATATCCAAGCATGAGCCCTATGATTGGTATCAGCAAGGAAACGAGAGTCATCATACCTGCCATTGTTACATCCAAATCCTTCCAGCCCACTCCTCCAGAACTAAACCCAGAGCCAAAATAGGAAACTACAAGCGTTAATATCACAAATATGGCTGAAACTGCTATAATCCATTTATTTCGCCAGTTATCCATGAATTCCTTTTTTGCTATTGTTAAGATTTCATTCATTTTCCTTCACCACCTTTATAAATATTTCTTCCAGTGTTGGCTCCACCGTCTTAAAATCCACTATTTTTCCTCCTGCATTTTCAATGGCATTTATTATGGAAAGTTTTACGGTTGGCGGGCACAATATTTCCAGAATATTCCCTTCTGCCTTTACATCCTTTACCGACTTAATTTCCCTTACCAGTTTCACTATTCGCTCTGAGGGACGCTGCAGTTCCACCCTCAATTTTGGCTGCACCTCAAATTTTTTGCTTAAATTTTCTACAGTATCTATGGCAACTATTTTCCCCTTATTCATTATTGCCACTCTGTGACTCAATTCCTGCACTTCTGAAAGAATATGGGAGGAAAGGAGAATGGTAACTCCTTTTTCATTCAACTCCTTTATTTTTCTCCTTAATTCATATGCACCTACAGCATCAAGCCCGGTCGTGGGTTCATCAAGAATGAGGAGCGAAGGAGAACCCATTATGCACTGGGCAAAGCCAAGACGTTGCAGCATTCCCTTGGAATACCCTCCAACCTTTCTGTTGGCATCATCTTTGAGCCCTACTTCCTCAAGAATTGCCATGAAATCCACGTCTTTGAGCCCTTTCAATTCCGCAAAAAACTGTAATGTCTGGAGGGCTGTAAGGTTGTCATAGAATGCCACCCTCTCTGGCAGATACCCAAGATGCTTTTTAATCTTTTTTTCGTTACTCCTTGCTTCCATGCCATCTATCTTTATCTTACCTTCATAATTTATGAGTCCAAGTATGGATTTTATTGTCGTCGTCTTTCCAGCACCATTTGGACCGAGAAGAGCAAAAATCTCTTCCTTTTCAACTTTGAAGGATATTCCATCCACTGCGACAATGCCGTCATACTCCTTTCTTAAATTATTGACTTCGATCATTTGCTGGAAATCACGGCGAGGTATAATTAATTTTCTTTTTATGATGCTATCGTGTTTTAATATTGGCATTATCAATCCCAGAATCTTCTTGTCCTGGCATAGATGGTTTCCGCCCTCAATATTTCCTTCAAAAGTTCATCTCCTTCCTTGCCCATCGCCAGTATCCTTGAGGCAGTATCAGGACCAATGCCGTGAGCAGACATTACCATTATTGCTTTTTTACCATATGCAGCCACCAAGGAAGCATTTTTCATCATCCATTCCTTGTTCCTTTTTCCATGTCCCTTAATGACGGCAAGCATTTTTGAAGAGCATTTGGGACATTTCGGCACCGCCCTCCCCACCCTTGTTTTCATTTCATGCCCGCATGCCATGCATACCATGGTTATGGCTGTTTCCTCTATCCTTTTTTTCATGGCTTCAAGCAATGATGCATCAAAGCCAAAAGGTTTGAGAAATTCCTTTCTTGTTTTCTCTCCTTCAAGTGAAATTGGGGAGAGGGGCTGTATCTTAACATCTATTTCCCCATTTCTTATCATTTTCATTGCTTTTCTTGCATTTTCCACATCCATTTTTTCCCATATTACTCTGTCCACCACCTCCTCCATGAAAGGGGTGTTGCGAAATACATCCATTATCCTTTCCATGGAAAAATTTTCATAACTGGCATCCTTTTCCAGAATCCCAAATTTTCTCGCCACCTTCACAGCATCCCATTTTATGAATGCAGATTTTTTCAGAATTATGCGAAGGAGAGGCTCTATTGTTTCTGGCTCTATGGAAAAAATAATCTCCTTTATTAACTCTGCTTTTATGCCATGCGGCAAAATAAAACTTATACGATAGGCATCATTCTCCATGGCAATGCTTTCTCCTATCCTCTGGGCAAGAAGGGAACCGATTATTTTGCTAAGTGTTTCATTGACCTTTGTCCCGAAATGGGTGTTTATGTAAACCACATTCCCCTCCTCCTCTATAGTTATTACTCTGTCTGATGGCACAACAAATCCCTTTTCCACCTGCTCCTTGATTTCTCTTTCCACCACAACATCCTTTATTTTTCCCTCCGCCACCTTCCCCCTTAATTTCCCCACTTCTCTCGCCACCTCAAAGGGCACTGGAATTTCCTCTCCCACCCAGTCAGGAACGATGTATGTTTTTATGGAGGGAGCAACATGTATGCTATCCTTTTTTTCAACCACCTCCCATGCCCTTCCCTTCATTATGAATCTTGAGCCAACCTCACAGTATTTATTCACAAACCCTTCATCCAGTTTCCCTATTTTTTTCTTCGAGGATATATCGATTACATCATAACTTTTCTCATCTGGAATCATGGATATATTTCCTATGAAATAAAAGGTGGATTTTTTCCTCCTTTTTATCTTGCCATCTCCCGCCCATATTATTCCACTTTTCTTTAATTGCTCAATTACTCTATCGAAAAGATCTTTCTCCAGATTCCTGAAGGGATATGCCCTTTTTATAATACTGTAGATGAAATCTTCTTCCGCCTCCCCATATTCCACAGCCATGGCTATTATCTGATTTGCCATCACAGCAATGGGATTCTCCCTTATCTTCACCTTTTCTATCTCTCCCTTCATTGCCTTCTCCGCAATCACCTTTGCCTCCGCATATTCTTCAGCATTCACGCATATAATCTTTCCCCTTGATGTTTTTCCAACTTTATGCCCGCTCCTCCCAACACGCTGCACTATTCTTGTAACCTGTCGCGGTGAATTGTATTGCAAAACGAAGTCCGCATGTCCTATATCTATGCCGAGTTCCATGGAAGAGGTACATATCAACGCCTTTATTTTCCCTTCCTTAAATTTTTCCTCCGCCTCAATCCTTGCCTCCTTTGAAAGGGAACCATGATGAACTTCTATATCAACATCCATCTCTCTCAGGCGGGCAGCCAGTATTTCTGCAGTATCTCTTGTATTTACAAAGAAGAGAGTTGCCCCATGTTCCTCCACCACCTCCTTTATTCTCCTGAGAAGAGAGGCATATACAATATTAAGTTCCAGGTTTCTGGCAATCTCATCATCTCCCTCTTTTATCTCCGGGCTCTCCACTTCAATCTCAATCTTTTTTTCCTCCATTGCATCAATTATTTTAACTCCCTTCCCCATAAATTCAGCCACCTCCTCAGGATTGCCCACTGTGGCAGATAGACCTATTCTCTGAAAATCACCTGCAATCTCTCCCAGTCTCTCCAGTCCCACCGCCATCTGTGCCCCTCTTTCTTCCCCTGCCAGTTCATGGATTTCATCTATGATAACCCATCTTACATTTTTGAGAGCATTCCTCAACCTTCTACCACTGAGAAGAATCTGGAGGGTTTCGGGAGTTGTTATGAGCATGTTGGGGGGGTGCATTGCCTGCCTCCTCCTCTCTTTTTGAGGTGTGTCACCATGACGAACGCCTATTTTTATATTCAATGCTCTTCCCCATTCAATGGTTCTTTTCAGCATATCCCTGTTTAAAGCACGGAGGGGGGTGATGTAAAGGATATTTATCCCCTTCATTTCCTTCTTTTCTCTCTCCTCAAGGAAAAGATGAAAAACTGGAAGCAACGCCGCCTCCGTTTTTCCCAAGCCAGTGGGCGCAATAATCAGGCAATTTTTTTCTTTTAGAATTTCAGGAATTGCCAGTTTCTGGGGCAGAGTAAGTTCATGTATGCCGAGTTTTTCCATTACTTCTCGAATTTCTGGATGAAGCACATTATTTACATCGAAGGAAGTTTAAATAAATGTTGCCTCATATCATTCCCATTCCCGCAAGCCCTGCTACACCCTTTTCAAGATAATATGGACAATCTATTTCTTCCATTGAATTTTTTATTTCCTTTCCATATTTTTCGCTGTGTGGCTCCATACATGTTATGCCGTTGAAATTCAAACAGAACTCGCATTTCACCATGAATAAAAAACGAAATGGATTATAAGAATGATGGTTAATAA
>CAZTWM010000011.1:0-15833 GCA_964617935.1 uncultured Thermoplasmatales archaeon
AGTGCCCGGACCGGGATTCGAACCCGGGTTCAGGGCTCTCCACAGCCCCTTTCTTTGGGGGTGAAGCACCTTTCTTTCTAAGAAAGGGGCTCCCGCAGGCCCCGAGGATATCCAGACTACCCCATCCGGGCTTATTTCATCAATTCCACCATTGCAATTTTTTCAAATAACAAATCAAAATAAAAAGATTTGTCTACTGTCTTCAGTTCATCCTCATCCACAAAATTCAGGAGTTTTTCCATTGTGGCTTCAAGAACGGAATTGTCTATAGAGAGTCCCATTTCCTTAACCATATTTCTCGCTTCATCTTCAGCCACATTGAAAAATACAAAGGCATATTCTCCTTCCTCCTTTGCCCCCATGAAATCTATGGCTTCCTTTATCTGCCTCTTTGCGGAGGCATAACGCATGAGTTCCATCCCAATGCTCCTGCTTTTATTTCTTCCCTCCTGAAATGCCCTCTTAGCATGTTCATATGCCACCTCCAGATGTTCCATTCCACATATCTTGCATGCATTCAGAATCTGCGCCTCAATTCCCCTCTCCTTCAGTTTATTTAGTGCTTCTTCCACATTCAATTTTCCTTTAGCCCCTATAACTATCATCCTACCTGCTCCTTTATCTGCTTTGCTATCGCCATCCCTATGCCCGGAAGGGAGGCAAGCCGTTCTACGCTTGCTCTTCTCAACATATCTATGCTCCTGAATCCATTCCTGTACAAAATTCTTGCTCTCACCCTTCCTATTCCTCTGAGTGTAACCAGGTTGAGCAACTCTTCCCTGCATCCATACTTTACCCTCAACTTGAGTTTTGAAAGAAAGGAAACAGCATCAAAATTGAATAATCTTGCCAATTCCTGCATTGCATGTAACAGCCACTCAGCCGTCTCTACCCTCGCATGTATGTCGCCAGGACCCACCTGATATTTCACAATCATTTCATCCTCCTTCCTTTCATTTATCCAGTCTTCTAAAAGGGAGGCAGTTTTAACTTCTGAGAGGAAAAAGTCATAGTCTCCATTGTAGATAGAAGGAGGAGAAAGCAAAAATTTTTCCTCCTTTGCCTTTTCTTCCACCCATTCATCTTTCCTGCCAAGATAAAGACATCTCATGTCAGGAGTGGCACATATGGCGTGAAGATAGGAAAATTCATCACCTCTTTTTTCTTTCAACGCCTCTCTCATTATGAGAGCTGATAATGGGTCAATATATAGAGTCATTGTTTTGTAACCAAAAAGTGTGGCTCTCCATTTCTCTCCCTTGCTTTCTATGAATTCATTTCTTTCCAGAAAATCCAGTATTTCCCATAGTTTCTCCCTTGGTATAATGCCGAGAGTATGAACATAAAAGGTTTTGCGAAGAAATTCATTTATTTCATCCCATGAAATGGCAAAACCCGTTGCTATTATGGCAAGAAGGTGCATTCTTAATGCTGGCTCAGAAGCCAGTTTTGAAAAAACAGGTTCCACATCTGCCATGAGATAATCATTCCATAAACGCTCCTTCTCCATTTTATTCTTTGCAATTAATATTGCCTCCCCTTTTTCATCATATCCAGGTCTTCCAGCCCGCCCCATCATCTGCTTTATCTCCATTACGGGTATGGGCTGCATGTATCCTTCTGCCTGCGAATATCTCCATAAATTGTTTATTACCACCCTCCTGGCTGGCGTGTTCACTCCCGCCGCCAGGGTGGGGGTGGCAACTATGCATTTAATCATACCCTTTCGGAAATTGTCCTCAACATACTTTCTCATTCTGTTATCCAGTCCCGCATGATGAAATGCCACACCCTTTTCTATACATGCCGCCAGCCTTTTCGCCACCATGTTTCCTTCCTCCCTCCTCATTTCCTCTGCCAGTTTTTTTAATTCCTCCTCTACTCCATCTAAGTATTGGCAGCATACATCCTTCAACTTTTCAGCAGTTGACTGGGCACTTCGTCTTGTATTAACAAAAACCAATGCCTGTCCGTTGCCTTCAAGAACATCTTCCACCAGTCCGCTAACACTTGCCTTTTTTATTTCCTTGGAAGTGCCATCCAGAAAGTAAATTTTTTTTCCAAAAAGAACTCCTTCCTTCAGAGGAACGGGTCTCCAATCTGATTCAATAAGGATTGCATCAAGCCACTCTGCCATCTCCTTGGCATTCTTTATCGTGGCTGAAAGCCCTATAATCTGCATTCCCTCCATCAACATGAATTTGGCGAGGTTCACTTCCATGGTGGGACCACGGGATGCATCATTTATGAGATGTATCTCATCGGCAATCACCACTTTAACCTGGTTCAACCATCCTGCCCCATGCCTGAGTAAGGAGTCTGCCTTTTCATTTGTACACACTATGATGTCATATCTGGACAAATGCTCGCCACTCCCTTCCAAGTCCCCTGTGGATATACCAACCCTTACACCGATTTTCTCAAAAACAAGCAAATCCTCATATTTCTCCCTCGCAAGGGCTCTCAATGGCACCATATACACGCTTTTTTTTCCTTCCAGCGCCGCCTTCACCGCCCCCAAATAAGCCACCAGGCTTTTTCCGGCAGCAGTGGGCACAGCCATAACAACATTTTCTCCTTTAAGGACATAAGGGATTGCTTCAGCCTGTGGAGGGTACAACTCTTTTATTCCCATCTCTGCCAGGACATTTTTTATTTGACCATCCACCTCAAGTTGCTCTATTTTCATTCCAATACCATAATGGGAAAAGATAAAAAATCTTTGCAGTATTGAATGGTAAAGAAAAAGGCGTGTAGGGTGAGAACGGAAAGGAAAAATCATTTAGAAACATTTATATAGATTTGTTTTTTTCCTTAAACCAGGGGATGGGAACATTAGACAACTTGAAATAATCCTGGAAAACATTCCCGTGGGTATAGTTCTTTTAAATAATAAAAGGAGTATCACATACAGGAATAGATTTGCCGAGAAAATTGGAGACAGGGAAATTGAAAAGATTATAAAGCATGGAGAAGGCGTTCACAAAATCGGGAAAAAATATTACAGGATAAGGGAAATAGAAAGCGAGGAGAAAAAAATAATGACCATTGAAGATGTTACTGAAAAAGTTATGGCTGAAAATGCTCTGAAAGAATCGGAAGACAAATATAGAATGCTCAGTGAAAATTCATTCATGGGCATAATGATTTTGAAGAAAAATAGAATAAATTACGTCAACAGAAAAATGGAAGAAATTTTGGGATATAAAGGAGAAACGTTAAAGAAAAAGTTTTTTGATTTGATTCATCCCGAAGATTCACATTTATTTGAAGAAGTTATAAAGGGAAATGCAAAACAAATCAGATTTTTTGACAAAAATGGAAATTTAAGATGGCTGGAAATGGTTTGTAAGGAAATACCATATGGGGGAAAGTCATATATGTTCAACATCCTTGATGTCACCAAACGGAAGGAGATGGAAGATAAGATAAAAGATGTGAATAAAAAAATGAAGAGAGTTCTGGAAAAAGAAAGAAAATTCTTGGAGGAGGTGTCCCATTATTTCTTCAATCCTCTATGTATAGCCAAAGGATATCTGGAACTTTCCATACCAAATGCAGATCCTGCCCTCAGAAAGAAACTGGAAACAACAAAGCAGGCGGTTATAAGAGTGGAGAATGTGGTAAAACATATAGTCATGGAAGGAAAAATATATGAGTAATCTTCTGCACTTTATGGGCTAAAGCATTATGGGTATCCCGTCCTTTATTTCATATTCCTTTCCACATTCTTTACATTTAAATTTTCCTTCAATAATTTCTTCACCATTCTCGCTAAAAATTTTTAGTTCAAGTTCTCCATGACAGTAGGGACAACAAAGCAGGGATACATATTTCTTTTTCATATTTTTAAATATGAAATATATATTTTAAATATGCGAATTGCAATAAAGGTGGCATATGATGGAAGGAAATTTCATGGTTTTGCCATCCAGCCCGATAAAAGGACGGTGGAGGGAGAAATTTTAAAGATGTTGAGAAAAAAAGGCGTTATTGAGGATAAAGCCAGATTCCAGTATGCCTCAAGGACTGACAGAGGCGTAAGTGCAATGGGGAATGTTATATCCTTCAACTGCAGGGGAAATGCTGTAAGGGTTTTGGAAAATATGGATGATATATGGATTGTGGGATATGCAAAAGTGGATGAAAAATTTAATCCGAGATACTGCAAAAGCAAAATATACAGGTATTATCTCTACAATGATGGATACGACGTGGAGGAGATGAAAAGAATTGCCACACTTTTTGTAGGAGAGCATGATTTTTCATCATTTGCCAGAATAGATTCAAGAAATCCAGTAAGAAAAATATATGATATAAAGATAGAAAACAGGGGTGAAATTGTAACATTTGATTTCACGGGGAAATCTTTTCTCTGGAATCAGGTGAGAAGGATGATGGGGGCAATAATGATGGCTGGAAGAAAAAAAGTGGATGAAAATATAATAAGAGAGGCACTTCATGGCAAAAAAAGGATGAATTTTGGTGTGGCTCCTCCTGAAAATCTTGTATTGATGGATGTGGAGTATGATAACATTGTTTTCAACCCTGTTAAATCAAAAAAACTTCTTACAACGGCATCATTTTTCGAGGATTTGCTCGAGAGAGCGAAATGCATAAATATCCACTAATCTATACCTATTTAGGTGAAAACAAATGAGATGGGGGGTAAAAATTGGAATAGTGATGGTGGCGACCGCCTTTTTGCTTGCGCCATATCTAACGAATGCAGGATATCAGAAAAATGGAGTTGAAGTGGAGAGCACAATAATTACACCCATGGGAAAGGAAGTGAGAATGGTTAGGATTTCGGAGAAGGATGTGAACGACATCCAAAACAATGCACTGGTTGTGGAAGACGCCCTTAAAGTCCTTTCAAATCCCAATTCCAATGATAATGATAAAGCACTTGCCAAGGAAATAGTGGAGGCATTCATAAACAAACTCAAGGAACTGGGACTGGTGCCAGAATTCTTCAATGCAGAAAGAATATTAATGCATCTGTTCAGTGGAAAAATTGATTTCCTTCTTCCCATAATAAGTTTCGGAAGGGGCTTTTCATGGATTCCCCTTTATCCCGGAGAGGCATTCATTGGTTTCATGTTCCGCCCAATCATCATGCAATACTTCCTTCTTGGATATACAGCATCCCTCAACCTAAACCTCATTCCTCCTCGCCTTGAATACTGGGACATGGTGGGAACCCATACACTGTTTGTGCTTGGATTCGTTGGAATATACATTGACTTCGGCAAAATAGGATATGGAATACCAAAACTTCAGTTCCTGATGGGAGAGGCACTGATTGCAGGCGGCTACGACTGGCTGTAATTTCTCCCCTATTTTTCTATTTTTGAACCACAATATTTAAAACGTTCTTTTCCTTTATTTGTAGAAATTATGAATTGGAAGGCGTGGTTTATGCTGGTGAGGCCATTCACTCTTATCGCTCCCTTTATGGCAGTTATGTTTGGCTCGCTTTTTCAACTTGCCGTATATAATGAAATAAGTACTTTCTGGCTCCATTTCTCCACCATACTCTTTGCTTCCCTTGCAATGGCTTCTGCTCAAGCCGTGGGGCAGATAATGAATCAAGTGGAGGATGTGGAAATAGATAAGGAGAATGGAAAGATTTATCGCCCCATTGTAAGTGGAGAAATAAGCCAAGAGAAGGCGCAGGTGGCGGCACTTTTCTTTTCCATATTTGCAACACTTATTGCCTATTCAATAAATATCGTTTATGGTTCATTTATAGTCATTCTCCTGCTTGCAGGAATCTTTTACAATCTCGAACCATTCCGGTTAAAAAAGAGATTATGGCTCAATACGGGTTCACTGGCTATCTCCCGTGGGCTCCTTCCAATGCCAGCCGCCTGGAGCATCTTCGGCAACGTGTGGGATGCAACACCCTGGCTGGTGGGAAGCATTATAGGGCTATGGGTTCTTGGATGGCAGAATACCAAGGATATAAATGATATGGAAGGGGATAAAAAATATGGAATAATGACACCTGTGGTTTATCATGGAGTAAAGGGGCTCACCAGAATAATTATTTTCCTTTCATTTCTAAGTTTTGCCATGCTGGCAATCTACCTTAAATCCGGGCTTTTGTCCCCCGCCATGTCGGCACTATTCATTCTATCCATACCCACGCTGTGGATGATTTACAAGATAAGCAGAGGAGACTTTTCAAGAATTTCACTGGAGAACAATGAATTATGGGCTGCCTTTTATTTAACTCTTGCAGGTTTTTATATACTATCAGCCACCGTCTATTTAATACGACCCTACATAACACTATTCAGTTAAATCCTTCTCCATGTAAAAGCCCCTATCCCTGTAACCCAGTTTCCTGTAATATTCTTTTGCTCCCACCCCACTCAAAACCAACAATTTTTCTTTTTTGAATCTGATTGCCTGTCTCTCCGCCTCCTCCATGAGAAGGCGACCATACCCCATGTGCTGCCATTTTTCTCTGTCCCTTTTCCCTATTTCCACCATCGGACCATGAACCTTCAACTCTCTTACGATGGCTGAATTTTCCTCAAAGAAGTAGGAAGCACCGGGCAATCTGAGACGACAGTATGCTGCTATGGATTCCTCATTTTCAAAGGAGAGAAATAACTCCCTTCCCCCATTAGCCAGATATTCTCTCCTCTTGAGTTCAAAATCTTCCAAGGAACCAATGCCAAGATGACCCACCTCCCTGCATCTTATGCATCTGCATTTTCTCCCAGTTTCCTCCATTCTTTTCCTGACAATCTGTCTCAAATTGCTCTTTTTAATTCCTGCTTCTATCAGATTTGAGGGTATATCCCTCTCTATTCTTTGTATCCTCACCCACTCGGGAACATTTTCTTTCATTTCTGCAATCAATTCCACTGCCTCTTCCTCTTCCAGCGGACGATATTCCCCTCTTTTCCACATTTCATATAAAATGGATGGTTTTACCACCAATGTGGGATAAATTTTGAGCATATCGGGCTTGAACCTTTCATCTCTGAACATTTTTTTGAATGAATTTAAATCATTTTCATAATCACTCCCTGGAAGACCCGGCATTATATGATAGCATATCTTCAATCCCGCATCTCTGGCAATCTGGGTTGCCATTATTGTATCCTGCACCGTATGTCCCCTCCGCATTTTATATAAAACTTCATCATCCAGAATCTGTGCCCCTATTTCCACCCTCGTTGCCCCCATTTCGAGCATTTTCTCCACATGAACAAGCCCGCACCAGTCGGGACGTGTTTCTATGGTAAGTCCTACGCATCTATGCCCTGCAATCTTATTAAATCTTTTTGCCTCCTCCAAATTCTTTGCCTCTCTATCATTCATGGCATCATAACATCTCTTCACAAACCATTCCTGATAGGCAAAATCTCTGGCAGGAAAGGTTCCGCCCATAACAATCATATCTATCTTATCGGTTGGATGACCTATTATCTGTAACTGCCTCAGCCTCTCCTTAACCTGCTTAAAAGGATCAAAATTGTTACGGGAAGCCCTCATGGCGGCTGGCTCCCTCCCCGTATAACTTTGAGGGGAATATGGTGGACCTCCAGGGCATGGTATGCACCTTCCATGGGGACATGGATGTGGGGATGTCATTACGGCAACCACCGCAACGCCTGATATTGTTCTAACAGGCTTTCTTTGCAAAATTTTTATTACAACCTCTCTTTTCTCCCCCTCCACAAAGGAAAGAAGTTCTGCATCGGAAGGTATTCTTTTTAGACCATATTCCTGTGAGAAAAATTTCTTGTATTTGAGGAGTTCATATTTATCTTCTATTTCTCCATTCTCTATTTTCTCTGCTATTTTTTCCGCAATGATTTTTATATCATGTGTATGCCACTGTGAAGTCGTCATTATCCTTCAAATATTTCTTGAGGATATTATCATTCTTATCAGTAAAAGTTTCTTCAAGACGATGTATGCAACTCTTCAATTCATCATCCTCTATGTTTACCTCCTTATATATCCTGCTTATAAGTTTGACCAGGTCAACAAATATGGGAAACATTGCCTCCTGTGTTTCATATATTTCCTCAATCATGGCATCATAATACCTTATGATTTCCTCCAATTCCTCTATCTTTTTTTTAAGCACATCTTTTTTTGTCTTATTTGTCTCTTGGACCTTCTTACCCATTGTCTTAGACATTGCAACACCAATATATATAACTACTTAAATTTTTTCAGCCTCATAAATACAGCCACCATCATGGCAATTAGTAACACAAGAATTTCAAATCCAGGCATCTCCTTCTCCTTTACATTTATGGTCAATGTATAATTGGATTTTGCTCCTTTGTCATCCTTTACATAAAGAGTTACCTTATATTCCCCTGCTTTATCATAGGAATGGGATGCATCTTCTGTATAGGCAATATTTCCATCTCCAAAATCCCATCTCCATTCCACCACGTTACCATCCAGGTCACTGGAGAGATCGGTAAAGTTTATCTCTTCCCCAACCTTTGGACTTTCTGGATTGACTATAAAATTCGCCTCTGGAGGTCTGTTATCCACGATAATTGTTTCCTCAAAGATGCTCTCATTACCTTCATTATCTATAACGGTGAGTTTTACAGTATAATGCCCTGGTCTGGAATATTTATGGGTGATGAAACTTCCATGCTTTATTGTTCCATCTCCCATGTCCCATGTGTAATTAACGATATAACCGTCATCATCTTTACTACCTGAAGCATTCAGTTCTATAAGAATAAAGGAATGCGGGTTCTCAGGAGTATATTTAAATGTAGCAACAGGTGGAAGATTTTTCACCACCACTTCTTTTATGAAGGTGCTGTTCCCTCCACTCCTGTCCTCAACTTTAAGCGTTACATTATAAACGCCTGATTTTTTGTATGCATGAACGGGATTCCTTTCATTACTGGTATTTCCATCTCCGAAATCCCACTGCCATTTCACAATATCTCTCTTTCCATTTTCATCATAGGAGGTATCTATGAAAAGAATATTCTGTAAAGAAAATGGAGATGATGGATAGAAATAGAAAGAAGCCACAGGCAATTTATTTGGCATGGAGGAAGCATTCTGGAAGTAGTCCATGAGGGGATAATAATCAACATTTCCATAGAAATGTTGAGGTATGTCTCCTATTCCATCACTGCCAGATTCATTTTGCCCCTTACCAGATAAATAATCCTCACCGGCATAATCATCCCAGTAATTTCCCCCTATGGGATATGAAACATTCCACATATTATTTCCATAATCCCTTGCATTTTCAGTATTTGAAATGAAGTTATTATGATATATGACATTTTTCTCCCCATAAGAAAGCAAGCCATAAAGATTTTTCCATATGGAATTGTTTGCCACCGTATTATTCTCTCCATATAGTATTACTGCATATTTGTTGTGGTGGAGAAGGGTGCCATTGATGATATTATGACTTCCATTTATCTTAATCGCCACTGTATTATTGAAGTATTTTCCATTGTATATGACGGAGAGAGAAGAATTGATTATAACCCCATTTCCATTTTCATGGAAGGTGGAATTGATTATTGAAATCTTTGCTTCCTCAGCCCATACCCCATTCCCATTGGAATAAAATTCTGAAAGTAAAATCTCTGCCTCTCCTTTCATCAGGGAAAGGGCAACATCATTATATGAAAAGTAAGAGGAATTCATGAAAATATGGCAGGAAGATGCAATATTATTTTTGTTTCCTGAAAAATTACATTTCTCTACATATAGGGTAGATTCTGTTGAATTTATACCATTAACATTGTTCCACATATTTATTTTGATGAGTTTGATTGTGGAAGAGTTGCTGATTATCCCATCCGATGAATTTTCTATTGAACCATTTTCCATAATAACGGTTGAACCGACAGAGTTCATGGAGGTGATGCCAGCAATTTTAAAATTCTTCAATTGCAGATATGAATTTGCTGAATAAATACCTGTATCATCATCCATATTAATGGATGAAATTGAAATGTTGGAATTGAATATCCTTATTCCCATCTCATTATTCTCAAGAGTGATATTATAGATGCTCACCTCTTCTATATTTTCCATATTTACTGCCAGAATGTTTTCATTCATAAATACATTTTTTATATGGGAATAGGAGGGCATTCTTTCCATGAAAAAGAAGTTTATTCCTCTCGAGTTTTTACTTCCAGTAATATTCTCCATAAATACATTGGTTGTGGTCTTTAGAGAGATTCCATCATTGTTATCAGAAACATCAACATCTTCAATTTCTATCCCATTGCCTTTCAACGAATACAATCCCTTTATGTTCCGGGAAAAGACGGAGGAAGAAATGGTTATATTGCTGGAACAAACCAAGAGTAACCCTTCCCCATTATGGGAAATGTTGAGATTCTGTATGGATACATTGCTGCAATTTATAAGGGCAACATATCCATAGGAGGTGTTCAAACCGAAGTCGGATTGATTTATAATGTATTTTATCACCTTTCCATTGATAATATTACTTTCATCCACATCTAAAAAGAAATCCTGGAGTTTATCACCCTCAACATCAAAATTATAGGTATTATTCTCCATGATATTCTGGCGAAGGATGTTATGAGGTGAAAAGAGTATTCTTATTCCATATGTATTGTTGGAAACGTTATTTTTGCCTATGTTGTTATAGAAACCGCCAACATTTATTGCATATAAATTCCCATATATATTATTGGAAGTTATGTTGTTTTCTTCCCCATCCACATCCACTGCTATTCCATTATTGGTGAATTGATTGGCATATAGGGTGTTGTTATTAAGAAGAAGGATAGCAACTCCATTGGATTCAAAAATTGAATTTATAACTGTGCTATTTCCTCCCTTTACCCCGCAATCATTTCCAGAAAATTGTGTTTCATTTACCCTACAGGATGTTCCATTTACTGCCACTCCATTATATTTTAGTATACAATTGAAGATTGTAAAACTTCCTTTAACCCCTGTGCTACAGTTGGTTATGGAAGTATAAGCAATGTCTGCATTTCCTTCAATCCCACATCCTGCCCCATTTATTGTGGAATTTGTTATTGTTCCTCCATATATTTTTATCCCAGTTCCTCCTCCGGTAATGGAAATATTATCCATTTCCGCATTTGAAAGAGATGATATGGCAATGGTATTGTTCATAAAATATCCTCCATTTATCATAAACTGGGTGACGCCCTCGATTCCTGCATTGGAACTGTTGGTTACCTTGTTATAACCTATGATAACAGCAGATGGAGAATTTATTTTTATTCCCCAAGAACAGGAGATAATGTTATTGTCGTATACCTGGCTTGGTTGGTGGAGATATATGCCATATGTGCTTTCCTCCACCCTATTTTCATGGATAATATTATTTGGTGAACTGACAGATATCCCATATATTCCTCCATATATGGTGGAGTTCATGATTGTATTTCCCTCTCCATATATACTTATGCCATACAGATTGCCATGGAATATTCCATTCTCTATGGAATTGGAGGAGGAATATATGAGGAGAGATACATTATTTGAATTTGATAAAACATTTCTGATTATATTACCATTTCCTTTCAAAACAATCCCATCTTTGCTCACTTTTATTGCAAGATTTTCCACAACATTGCCACTGGAATTTATTATAACTCCATTTTCTCCTCCATTAATGGAAAAATTCAGCATGATTATGGCTGGGGCATCCAGATAGAATCCATATTTAACGCCCTCCACCTTCGCCTTTTCTGCCACAATCATCACAGATTTGTTTATATAAACATCCCCTTCATATGTGCCCTCTCTCACATATATGAATGCTCCATTGGTGGCATTATCAACCGCATCCTGTATTTTGTTCCAGGTTCTGTTGGCAGGGTCATAAACATTTTCATCCACATATAAATCTGCAAGAAGGATGGTTTTTTGCACGATTGCGGTGGCTCCATCATTGTCTTTCACTGTAAGATTTATGGTATAAACTCCATCTTCAGCATATGAATGATTTACGACCACCCCAGATGAGGTATTTCCATCTCCAAAATCCCATGTCCATGAAACAATGTTACCATCAAGGTCATAGGAGGAGGAGGCATTGAATATTATTTTTCTACCAGGCACAGGACAAGGGGGAGTGTATGTGAAGTTGGCGACAGGCGGAACATTCTTTATGTAGATGGCTGCCTGGCTATAATTAAATGCACCCTCATTATCTATGACCGTCAATCCCACGGTATAGTAACCATTGTCAGTGTATCTATGAACAGGGCTTTGATTATGGGAAATTGTCCCATCACCAAATTCCCAGGTATAGTTTACAATTTCTCCATCATCCTTTGATTTACTTATAAATGTGACATTATCCAAATCCGTGGGTTCCTTCGGTTTCCATGTGAAGTTTACAGAAGGGATGCCATTATTGCTATGTATTTTTCTGAGAAAAGAGGATGAGCCATTATTATCGTCTGTAACGGTGAGGGTAACATTGTATAATCCATTCTTAGAATATGAATGATGTATAACAGGTCCATATTTTATAGTTCCATCACCCATAGACCACGTATAATTTACTATATTACCATCCTCATCATATGAAGGGTCATAATGAAAATTGGCTTGGAATTCCAGTTCATCATCTGGCAGGCGTGTCCAGTAAAATTTGGCAACCGGAAGGCGATTTCTTACATTCACCACCTTTACCACACTATCTGCCTCCAAATCATTATCCACCACCGTAAGTTTTACGTTATACTCCCCTGCCTTTTGGTATGTATGGATGACATTCTTGCCATAGGCATGACTTCCATCTCCAAAATCCCATGTCCAGTTTACGATATAACCATCTGAATCATATGATCTATTGGCGGAGAAAAATACGGGGTCAAGGGTATATGGATATTCAGGGAAGTAGGTGAAGTTGGCAACCGGCTTACCATTCCCAGTATCTATCATTTGGCTTTCCTGAATAATCCCTCCGCCTTCTTTAATGACTATGAGGGTAACTTCATATACCCCAGAATGCGGATATTCAACCTCCTTTCCATAGGCAATATCTCCATTCCCGAAATTCCAGGTATAATTTGTGCCGTTGATTGTGGAGATAAACTTAAACACCCCATTATCCTCCATATAATAGAAGGATATTTTCCATTCTTCGTTCTCGCCCGATATCATCGTTGGCATGGCTGCAATAAGTAAAAACATCGTGACTGATACAAATACCAGTTTACTTCTTTCCATCATGAGTATTCACCTTGACTATAATTGTTTGATTATTTATAAATTATTACCTAAATCTCACGGTTTCCAGATTTTTTATGGCAAGTGTTGGAATACTGTATTTTTTATATATACTCCCGGCTAAATCCAGGCATTTGGATTCTTCACCATGATTCACTATTATTTTCCTTGGTTTGGGCGAGAGATTTTTGACATAATTCATTAATTGTTTCCTATCTGAATGCCCCGAAAATCCCTCGCATGTTTCCACATTCATCTCCACCTTCACCACTTTATTGCCCACTGTCACCTCCTTCCATCCCTTCTGTATTTTTCTTCCCAAGGTGCCCTCCGCTTGATAGCCAACGAAAACTATACTATTTCTCTCTCCATCAGCCCATGACTTGAAATATTCCATTACCGGTCCCCCATTCAACATACCACTGGTGGCGAGAACTATACATGAATCGCTCTCATCTATAATCTCCCTCCTCTTATCATAACTTTCCACCCTCTCAAAAATATCAGCCATGAGCGGATTTTCACCTTCCTGAAAAATCTTTTTCCTCAAATCTGCATTCAGATATTCGGGATAGACAGTATGGATGGCTGTTGCCTCCCATATCATGCCATCAAGATAGACAGGCACTTCAGGTATTTCCTTTTCCTTCATGAGATGTTCCAGAACAATCATCACTTCCTGCGACCTTCCTATGGCAAATACGGGTATGAGCACCTTCCCTCTGCTCTCCAGAGTCTTCTTCACTATTTCCTTCAATTGCTCCGTTGCTTTCTTTCTGGACGGCTGAATGTCATTCTTCCCCCCATAGGTGGATTCGAGAACCAATGCCTCCAGGCGGGGGAAATGGGTGGCGGCGGCACTGAAAAGCCATGTTTTTTCATATTTTATGTCGCCCGAGAAGGCGATGTTGAATAATCCATCTCCTATGTGAAAATGGCAGATGGCTGAACCAAGTATATGTCCGGCACGGTGCATGGTGAGACGTATATCAGGAGAGATATCGGTTGTGTCACCATAATTGAGAGGGATGGTGCGGGCTATCTCCTTTCTTATATGTTCTGAACTGTAAGGGGGTTTTTTTGCCTCATCTGCACATACCCTAAGATAGTCCATCTGGAGTAAGACCATAACATCTCTTGTGGGATATGTGGTATAGATGGGACCATCATATCCATATTTGAAAAGGAGGGGAACAAGACCTGAGTGGTCAAGATGGGCATGGGTTACAACAACTCCGTCTATGGATTCAAGAGGCAGAACTTCGGGAAGATTGAGATATGGAGAGCCATTGTCTGGAGATGAAACATCTATGCCACAATCTATGAGTATTTTGCTGTCGGGAGTGGACAGGAGAGAGCAGGAACGCCCCACTTCCCTGTATCCTCCCAGAGATGTAATCCTTATCCATTTTTCTCCCTCACTCGCTCCCCTATGAAGACGACGACCAAGTTTTCTCAGAAAATCAACCCTTTCCTCTGCAACCATTCTCAGATATCTCCTTATATCCTTAACGGTGCGAGAGGGCATGGGCGGGGCTCTCATCACCTTGGGAGCCCATCCTATCTCCTTTCTTATCTCATTCAGCAATGCTCCTTTTTTCCCTATGGCAATACCTGGCTTTTCCACCTCTATGGTGACTTCGCCCACGTCAGGCTCAAAATATATATTGATGAGTTTAGCCTCTTCTGGAATTAATTTCTTTATCTTCTCCTCCGCCTTTTCAATTTCTTCCAAGACAGATGGGTCGGGTCTTACAACTATTCTTTTCTGCAATTTCTTTGCCAGTTGCTTCACCAGTTCATTCTGCTCGGCAAATTTTTCGGGATCTTTGGTATAGATAACAAGTTCAGCCCCTTCAAACTCGATGTCTGTTATTCTTATGTCTGAAGGGATAACTGCCCTTATCTCCTCTTCTACCCTGTTCAGAAAGTCTTCAACTGTCATGAGTGTAACTTACAACCCCAATTTTTTCTTTCTTTCCTCAATTTCATCACTACTTAGTTCCCTATACCCTTTCTTTGTTATCACAACAACATCCATCCCATTTCCTGAAGCAGAATCTCTCTTAATGGCAGCAGTTATAGCCCTTATTGCCAGGTTTACGGCGTCGTCCTCACTCATTCCTTCCTTATAATTATCCTCAAGCACTCCAAACACATATGGTGAGCCAGAGCCTGTTGTAGTGTATATATCCTCTATTGCTCCTCCTGCAGCATCAAGAGAAAACACATGCGCCCCTGTTGTATCTGTTCCTGCTATTATCAACTGAACATAATATGGGTAGAACTTCCTCTGATTCAATATGTTTGCCATCAAGGTGGCAGCACCCTTCACGGGCATTACCTCCTCCCTTTCCAGTTTGTAAAGTTCCGCCTCCACTTTCAGAAGACGGGCAAGCAACTGGGCATCACCTACCAGTCCTGCAGTGGTCAAAAGCATGTGTTCATCTATCTTGAAAATCTTCTTGGTTACCTTATGGGCAATAAGAGTACCCATGGTAGCCCTGTGCTCGGCTGCCGCCACTACTCCATCTTTAAATACAAGCCCCAAAGTTGTCGTGCCTTTTTTGTTTTCCATTTCCATATATTACACCCCAAAAGAGCAATTT
>CAZTWM010000012.1:0-15539 GCA_964617935.1 uncultured Thermoplasmatales archaeon
AAAATACAAGATGCAATAGACGACGCAAGCGATGGAGACATGATCATAGTGTATAATGGGATATATCATGAAAATATTGTGATTGATAAAAGTATAAGCCTGATAGGAAAGAATAAATATAATACAATAATCGATGCAAACTATAAAGGAGACGTTGTTAAAATTATGAAAGATAATGTAAAGATATCTGGCTTTACAATAAGAAATAGTGAAAAAAATTTTGAAAAAGCTGGAGTAGTTATCCAAAATTCAAATTATGCTGTTGTTGAAAACAATATAATAGAAAATAATGGAGATCAAGGAATAAGAATATTCTCTTCCAGTTATAACACCATTAAGGATAACATTATTTCCAATAATGTTTATTATGGGATATGGCTGTGGAATTCAAAGGAAAATATTATTGTTAACAATACTTTTTTGAATAATGGCTTGGTAATTAGAGAAGGAGATTACATTTATTTTGTACATACAATAAAAAATAATAAGGTAAATGGAAAGCCCTTGTATTATTATCTAAATATGGAAAGAATTTCTATCCCTGATGATGCCGGACAAATTATTTTGGTTAATTGCAGTCATATAAATATTGAAAACTTTTCTATATCAAATGCAAGTGTTGGTATAGAAATTGCCTATTCATCTTTTATTAATATTTTTCATAATAATTTTAGCCATAATAATTTGAATGGAATTCGGCTGTACTACTCAGAAAATAATGAGATTTCATCAAATTTATTAAATAATAATGGATGGGGTGGTTTATCCCTATGGTATTCAAGCAACAATACCATTTCCCACAATATTATAAGTGATAATTTGTATGACAGCATTGAAATTCTTTTCTCAAGCAATGAAAATAGAATATATAGCAACATTATCAGGAATAGCCCCTATGGAGTTGGGTTAAGAGATTGCAATGGTAACATCATTCACTGGAATAATATATACAATCATCAAAAGTATGGAATGGTTGCCCAAAATTCAAAAGTAAATGCAAGATGGAATTGGTGGGGCTCATTCACAGGTATAATTTTTGGAGATAAAATTACAACACAAAATGGAAGGATATATGTTTTCCCATGGCTTCCATTTCCAAATCCTTGGATTTGATGATGATAACAGAATTATAAAAACTTATTTCCTGGATGGCTGTCAACTTCCCTTTTTAGCTAATATGCAAAAATACTGAAATTATTTGGGCTTTATCATATCATCAACCTCCTAAAAAAGTAAGATTTATTAAGAAAAAGATGTTGTTTGGGTGATGAGAAAGGAGGAAAAAAAGGACGTTGTCTATAAAATTTTTAAGTCTCTGAGAGAAAATGCCCTCAAGATTTTGATGGCAATAAGGGAAAAGGAAAAGTTGAGATGGAAGGATTTGCAGGAAATAACAAAGTTACCCACCGCCACCTTTAATAGAGCGCTTGCCACCCTTCAGGAAATACATTTCATAAAGAAGGAGGGAAATTTCTATATCCTCACATGGACGGGTAAACTTGCCACCGATGGCTTAATGCTGCTTGGATGGAGAATGGGGGAGGAAATGGAGGAGATAGAGGATGAGGAGGCAGAGGAACTCCTCGCCAAGGATATCACCATGGCAATAATATTTTTACTCCTTGTTAGTTTGAAAAGGCGGGGGAAATTGAATATTGAAACGTTTAAAAAAGAGATAAGGAAGGAACTCAGGGTTATTGACAGGATAATGAAGGATTATGAAAAGGAAGGATATATAAGGATTGAAGAGGGATGGATTTATCCTGGTGAGAAAATAGAGGAAATGGATATAAGCAAATTGTTTCCATGAAGGGCTCCTATGTTTTGGTAATCCGGTTATTGCAGGATGAAAAAATAAAGGTTGGAGCACTTGGCGATATTGAATTTAAAAAAGGATATTATGCATATGTGGGCTCAGCCATGAATGGTATAGAAAAGAGGGTGGCAAGACATGGGAGGAGGGGGAAAAAATTGAGGTGGCATATAGATTATTTAACTGAAAAAGCATTCATAGAGGAAATATGGTATAAGGAGGGGGCGAAAGAGGAATGCAAATTTGCAGATTACTTCAGGCATGCAGGCTTGGAATTCATTCCAAATTTTGGTTCAGGCGATTGTAAATGCAAAAGCCATCTTTTTTATGATACAGGAAAGGATAGAATTCATGGAATTCTCATTAAAGCAGGGATGAAAAGGATGTGATTTTTATATCCTTCCATTATACTTTCATGGATGAATTTACCTATTCAAAGGCTGGTGTTGATATAGAGGAGGAGGAGAGGGTTGTAAAAAATTTTCTCAAAACCATCGGATTCAAGGGAGATAGGGTGGAGATAAATGGAATGAAAATTGTTTTGTGCACTGATGGTGTGGGGAGCAAGGTTATGGTGGCAAACGAAATGAAGAAATGGGATACCATAGGCATAGACTGCATTGCCATGAATGTGAATGATGCCTTGGTAATGGGCGCCCGCCCCCTGGCATTCGTTGATTATCTCGCCATGGAAAGGATGGATGCGGAAATGGCAGGAGAGATAGCCATAGGATTGAGGAAGGGGGCGGAGCAGGCAGGCGTGGAAATTATAGGCGGAGAGACGGCGACACTCCCCGAAATAATAAGAGGTTTCGACCTCGCCGGGA
The DNA here is from genome assembly GCA_964617935.1 of uncultured Thermoplasmatales archaeon. Taxonomy (GTDB): domain Archaea; phylum Thermoplasmatota; class E2; order UBA202; family JdFR-43; genus JAGGZK01. The sequence continues at coordinate 2,641 of CAZTWM010000012.1, forward strand.
CATGTGTTGGTGTGGTGGAGAGGGATATACCATGCCATATGGAGGAAGGGGATGTTATGATAGGGCTTAGAAGCACTGGAATCCATTCCAACGGATATACCTTAGCCAGAAAGGTGTTCAAGGAAAATGGCTATTCATTTCATGATGAAATGGATGAAATTGGTGTGATTGGCTATGCTTTGCTGGAGTCCACAAAAATTTATGTGAGGGAAATTCTGGAGTTGTGGAAGGAGGTGGAGGTTAAGGGAATATCCCATGTTACAGGAGGGGGGCTGAAAAAAATCAAAAGAATGAATCCAGACGTGTGCTTTAATATAAAAGAACCCTTTACGCCTCAGCCCATTTTCAGAATAATACAAAAACTGGGAAATGTAAGCCCTATGGAGATGTACAGAACTTTCAATATGGGGATGGGTATGGTTGTGGTGGTGGGTAAGGAGGAGAGAGACAAATCCTTGGATATATTAAACAAATATGTTGAGGCAAAGGTGGTTGGTGAGGTGGAGAAGGGGAAAGGGGTTAAAGTCCCATCTCTTGGAATAAAAATTTAATTTATCATGATATGAATGATGAATGCAAATAAAAAGAGGATAATGAATTCTCCATCCACCAGATAATCATAATTGTATTTTGATTCCCTGTCTTTTCCCCTGCAAAATGCTATGATATACCAGTATCCATATATAATGGAAAATGCTATGACAGGAATATAGGGCACAAAAAAGTTGTGAATGTAGCAGAATATGGTCCATGGTATAAGAAGGGAATTTGCTATAAGGAGTATGAGCATTGTTTTTCTCACACCCAGAACAACCGGAATGGTTCTTGCCCCTGCCTTTTTGTCTCCTTCCATGTCTCTGGTGTCAAAGACCACTGTATTGACGAAACATTTTATGAAAAGAAAAAAGAATACCATAAAACCTTCCTCCACATTCGGCAGAAAAACATAGGGAAGGAAGGCGGAGGAAAATGCCCATGAAAAGGCAATGGAAATATTTTTCATTCCAAATATGTCCTTTATTCTAAAGGAGGCAATTTTTATGCTGTAGATTATTCCCACAATAAAGGGGGTTAGAAATATGGGCATGGTCCATAAGTTTTCCATTGCCCCCATAATGAGGGCAACAATATATGAAAGAATTGAAAGGAGGAGAATAACATTTTTCTTATTTTCCAGGAATGCCACTCTTTCAGGTATGTTGGAGGCATCCTCTTCCATATCTGTTATTCTGTTTAGGGAATAGATGCTGTATGTTATGAGAGAGGTTGATATAACCATGTCCGTCATTATTCTGTTAAAAAAAAGGAGGAAGGAAAGAGAAATTATGGAGGCACCCACCAAAGATGTAAAAACTGTTGTTAAAACTAATAAATTAAAAAAATTTTTAAGAGGAAGGAATAACCTATATAAGGCTAATCTCTCTTGCTCTGCTTTTGTAATACTCGAATAATTCCCTACCCCATTTTATCGCCTCCTTATTATAACTTACCATATCGTGGGAGAAATCATATGTTCCATCTTTGTTGAACATACCTATGGAGATGAAAGAATCGGTTACGCTCATTGCGATATTCACATCCTTGCTCACCCATATTCTGAGATGCCCCTCTTCCACCTTTTTCTTTATATCTGGTTCAATGTCCTTCTGATAACCTTTTACCACCGGATTCACTATTTCTTCTGAAATAACAAGATGCACGGTGGCTCCCTTTTTCAATAATTTTTTCACAAGTTTTGAAAACTCTGGAACAAATACTGGAGATACCCCTCTCAATTCCTTTGCCTTACTCACCAGTTTCATGTATAAATTGAGCACCTGCAGTAGATTGGCGGGAGATGATTTCACAACTTTCATTTCCTGAAGTTCTCCAAGTCTTTCCAGAAACTCAAATGGTATGCCTTCTATATCGTGGGTAAGCCAGAATTCCTCCGTTCTTTTCACCACGGAGAAAAGTTTTATTAAATCCAGTAATTTCAAAGCCAGTATTTTTCCAATGTTGGTGAGTTTGTATCCCTCTGCATCTTCTATCAGAAGTTTTTCTTTTTCCAGATCTCTTGCAGCATGTATCACTGTGGATGCAACTACTCCAATCTCATCTTTCAATTGTGTGGAATTTTTTGTTTCTTCCAGCAAACTCAACATCATTTTTATTCTCACTCCCGAGGTTGTTATGAATTTTAACTTTTCATCAATCTCCTCATATATAGTGTATATATACTTCATAGGACAATATTGTTGAATTATATTTATAATGTTTGATTTTATATTTATTGTAACCGATGAACAAAATTGTTCTGTTAGAACAACAGATATTATTTGTGATAGTCTATTCCCTTAATGAGTGTAAAAGCCCTGTAAATTTGCTCCATTAGTATAATCCTGCAGAGCTGATAGGGAAATGTCATTGGGGAGAGGGATAAAATAAAATCTGCTTTTTTGACTTCTTCTTCCTTTATTCCTTCCCATCCACCTATAAAAAAACATATATTTTTTTTATCCATCATCACATCCTTCAAAAATTTTGAGAAAGATATGGAATTCATTTCCTCCCCATTTTCGTCAAGGTAAATACAATAATCGCATTTCTCCCCCCTTAATTCATCAACCTCTTTTATTTCAATTTTTGCAAAAGATGAAATCCTTTTTTTATACTCCTCCTCTGCTTCCTTATAAAATTTCTCCTTTAATTTGCCCACACATATGATTTTTATCATAATGGTAAATGTTGCAGGATAAAAATATCATCCCCCACACTTTTTATATTGTTTGCATTTAATTTTGTGGACATTTCAAAAATGGCAAGATATCCATTCATTTCAGAAGCAAAGGAGTGGGTGAAGGAGGAAGGGGTGGGCATAGATGAAATTCTTTTCGATTCCATATATGAAAGAGCAAGGGCAAGAGGGAGGGAAAGGGTGATACAAGCCGTTGAGCACGGAATGGTAAAGGATGTGCCCCTCATTACTGAAATAGATTGTGTCATGGAAATATTTTCATATCCTGTGGCAAGGATGATTGTGGTGGCAACGGGGAGTGAATATTTAATAAGAAGATACGCCCTGGCGGAGGCGAAAAGGGCTTATGAAAATATGAAAAATGAGGATGTGGGCTTTATAGAGCAAATGGCGGAAGAATTTGGAATTGCCATAAGCGGAAACAGAATCCATTTTGTCCATTACTTAAAATATGCTCCCACATGGGATTTGAAATGGAAACTGGTGAACAGGGAGATGAGAAAGGGAAATGTGATACTGGAAAAGCATGAAATTGCCCGTTTAATTCAGGAGGCAATAAGGAAAAAAATTCAGAATGAACTCCTGTATATGTTTGCTCCTCCAGAGGTAAAAAAGGTATTCGGGAAGGAGATAGAAGAAATAAAAAAGAAAGTTTCCTTCAGGGAGGAAAAGAATAGGATGGAGGAAGTGGATGCATCTCTCTTTCCCCCATGCATAAAAAATCTTATTTCCGCCACAAAATCTGGAATGAATGTTCCTCATGTTGGAAGATTCACCATGGTTACATTTCTCAATGCTGTGGGAATGGAAGTGGACGAAATATTAAAAATATTTTCAGCCTCTCCAGATTTCAATGAAGAAAAGACAAGGTATCAGATAGAACATATCACAGGAAAAATATCTGGCACAGACTATGCCCCTCCAAAATGTGATACCATAAGGACATGGGGGTTATGTTTCCCCGATGATTTATGCAGGAGGGTAAGACATCCCCTTTCATATTACCGTTTAAAGAGGAGGAAAAGATGAATTTCCTCAAAACAAAATTCCGTTCCTATTATCTTCATCCCTCCATAGAATTCCCAAAAAGATTTGATAGAAGAGAATATGCCTTCATATTATTCGGTGAGGGGACGATGCACCGCCACATCTCCTTTTCCTCCAAGGAAAATCTTCTTGCATACCTGCATCTTAAATCTCCTGCCCATGTTTATTATTCTTCCGCATATTACAGAAATCCTTCCGCAGGAACCATGAAGGAGAAGGAATGGATGGGCGCGGATTTAATATTTGACATGGATGCAGATCATATTGCAGGTGCTTCCAAAATGACATATGAAGAAATGCTTTTGAAGGTGAAGGAAGAATTGAAAAAACTCCTTTCATTTCTGATGGATGATTTTGGATTCAGGAAAAGAGATATAAGAATATATTTCAGTGGAGGGAGAGGATATCACTGCCATGTCAGCCATCCCGATGTAATTCACCTGGGAAGCCAGGAGAGGAGGGAAATTGTGGATTACATAACGGGAAGGGGATTGAATATTAAAGAGATTGTGAGAGAAAGGAGTATTCAGAGAGAGTATTTTGCAGATAAAACGCTGGAGATAAATCCCAATAAAGGAGGATGGGAGGGAAGGATTGCAAGAGGAATCATAGATTTTTTGAAAGAAATAAGTGAAATGGACAGAAATAAAGCAATTGAAGTTCTGATGGAGATGGATGGTGTGGGAGAAAAAACAGCATCCTCGCTCTATGATTCTCTTACAGAAGAAAGAATAAGAAGGCTGGAAAATGGAAAGATGGACCAGTCAACAGAGTTCAGAAGAATAGCCCAGCCCTTGATAAAAAAACTTTCTGTTTCCATGCATGGCAGCACAGACGAACCTGTAACGGCAGATATAAAACGGCTCATAAGATTGCCTGGCTCCCTGCATGGAAAAACGGGATTGAAAGTTACGGCGGTGGATATAGAAAAAATAGATGAATTCAATCCTTTGAGGGATGCGGTTGTTTTTGGAGAGGAAATTATAAAGGTTGAGGTGAAAAGAGCGGTGGAGATAAAGATGATGGATAATGAATTTAAACTGGAGAAGGGGGTGCATGAATTGCCTGAATATCTTGCAGTATTTCTTGTGGCAAGGAAAATGGGGGAAGTCAGCCAATGAGGGCTTTTATCTCCTCCTCCATATCCTTTTCGAGTTTTTTGAATTTCTTTTCCCACTCCTCATTTGGTATTGTAGCCATCCTTGCTATTCCTTCTCTGCTTTTCAATTCCTTCAATCTATCAAACTCCACTCCCTTTTCCACCGCTTTCCTCATTAAATGGTAAAATTTCAGCATTATGCGAAGCATTTCATACTGTTTTTTGTGGGGGCAGTAGGTGTCAACTTCATGATATGCATTCTGCTGGAGAAAATCTTCTCTTATTATCCTTGCTCCTTCCAGAATTACCCTGTCGCCGGGAGGAAGAGCATCGGGACCAACCAGTTTTATTATTTCCTGCAATTCATCCTCCTTCTGCAACAATGCCATTGCCTCATTCCTCAAATCAATCCATTCATTGCCCACATTTTCTGCCCACCATTCCTTCACCCTATCCAGATATAAAGAATAGGAACGAAGCCAGTTGACAGATGGGAAGTGACGTCTGTCTGCAAGGTCTGAATCTAAAGCCCAGAATACCTTCACTATCCTCAGTGTATTCTGAGTAACTGGCTCTGAAAAATCTCCTCCTGGTGGTGAGACGGCACCCACTATTGAAACAGAGCCTTCCTTGTCCTTGCTTCCAAGAACCTTCACTCTGCCAGCCCTCTCATAAAATTCTGCCAGTCGGGAAGCAAGGTAGGCAGGATAGCCCTCTTCGCCTGGCATCTCCTCCAGCCTCCCTGATATTTCCCTCAATGCCTCCGCCCATCTGCTGGTGGAATCAGCCATCAGGGCAACATCATATCCCATGTCTCTATAATACTCTGCCAGCGTGATGCCTGTGTAAATGGAAGCTTCCCTTGCTGCCACTGGCATATTTGAAGTATTGGCTATCAATATGGTTCTTTCCATGAGGGGTCTTCCACTCTTCGGGTCTTTAAGGTTGGGAAAGTCTCGCAGAACTTCCGTCATCTCATTTCCTCTCTCCCCGCATCCTATGTAAACTATTACATCCGCATCGCTCCACCTTGCCAGCTGATGCTGTGAAACCGTCTTTCCAGTTCCAAAACCTCCAGGTATGGCTCCAGTTCCTCCTTTGGCAATGGGGAAAAAGGTATCGAAAACACGCTGTCCGGTTATGAGAGGAATTGTTGGTGGCATTTTTTCCTTGAATGGACGCTGGCGGCGGACGGGCCATCTCTGGAGCATACTCACTTCCTTTTCCCCTTCCTTAGTTTTTATCACTGCTATGGTATCCTCGACCCTGAACTTCCCTTCCTCAATTTTTTCCACCACTCCTTCTTCTATGGAAGGAGGTAACAATATGCGATGTTCCACTATTTCCGTTTCCTTTACAATACCAAGAACATCCCCCGCCCTTACTTTTTCCTTCTCCTCCACAACGGGCTTGAATTCCCATTTCTTCTTCTTATCAATTGCATCTATTTCTATACCCCGTGTGATGAAATCCCCTGCCTTATCCATTATCTTCGGCAGAGGACGCTGTATTCCATCATAAATGGATGTCATCAGACCTGGGGCAAGTTCCACAACAAGGGGCATTCCCGTATTTATAACCTTCTCTCCGGGCTTTAAACCAGTTGTATCCTCATAAACCTGTATGGTTGCCCTGTCCTCTATCAATTCTATTATCTCGCCTATCAATTCTTCCTCTCCCACTCTGACGAGGTCATACATCTTTGCCCCTTTCATTCCCTTTGCTTTCACAACAGGTCCCGCTACACTAATTATTTTTCCTTTCATTTATTCCACCTCTACACCCACAGCCCTCACTATGAGCCTCTTTATTGTATCCTCCCATTCCTCTTCCTTTTCAGGTAATTCAACAATTATGGGAAGATTTTTCACCAGACGGTGATAAACAATTTTATTCCTCAACTTTTTGCAGAATTCACCACTTACCACCAATATACCAATATCATCCCTCTTCACAATCTCATCAAACTTTTCTTCCTTATCATAGCACTCTGTAACTCCTGCCATCCTGAAGAGGGCGAGCATATCCCTATTTCCTATAACAGCAACTTTCATATCACCACCATCACATTCCATGCTTCCTCTCTCATATCCGTTTCTATTGCCTTTGCCACCGCTTTAAGATTTCTCGCTTCATATTCCTTTTCCACTATAAATCTTATTCCAGGTCCTACCCCCATGTAATATTCATTGGCTATCTCTCCTGCTGCCTTAATCATGTATCTATCAAGTGCTCTTTCCAATGCCATCACTCCCTTCTTTTCATAATCTGTTATTGCCTGACTGAGGTAATGCATATAGGATGTTCCCTCAAGCATTGATATTATCTCCGCCACTGAATCTATTTTCAGCAATTCTTCAAGTTTCCATTCATATATTTCCCATCCTCCTCCAAGGAGATTTTCCTCTATCCCTTTCTTTCCATAATGCTTTCCCCTCAGAATTGTTTTGAGATTTATGACATCTATCATTATACCCGTGAATTTATCTATTGCTTTTCTGGAGGATTTTGGCACCTTCACCTCTGCAATTCCACGTATCATTATCCTGTCAATTTCTCTTTCAATCCTTTCCAGTGGCATACTTAGGGAAATATTGAAATTTTCTTCCATGAATTTCTCCATCTCCTCTCTTTCCATTTTCTTAAGTTTTTCCAGGAGGATTTTGCCATTCTCACTATATGCCACATAATCTCCAATTTCCTTCCCTTCCATCACATTTTTTATTGCCTTTTTCAAATTCTCCCCATCCATTTTCTGAAGATATGCATCATAGAACTCACTTACTGCTGGAGGAGAATCATTCTTTGCCATCTTTACTATCTCTATAAGAGATTTATCTATGCTTCTCTGAATTTCTTCAGCATTGCTTCCCTCCAGAATGAAATCCCTGCTCACCACATTGTTTTTGAAATCCTCCAGATTTTTAGACTCAAGAAGGCGGGCGATCTCCTTTTCCTTTATGTATTCATTTGGCACAGCACTGAATTTTGCATTGGAATAGGCAAATCTGGAGAGGAGGATGAACTGGGGAAGCATCTTTGCAGCCACTGAAATTCCTATTATGGAAATAATTATCTCAATCCACATTTTCAAACAGTTTCTCTGCAATCATTATTCTTATCTCTTCCTTTTTCCTTTCCAGCAGGAAATCGAAGGTGAGATCCACTTCCCTGCTCCCATCCTTTGCCTTTAATATAACTCCTCCAATGGCATCTACGCTTTCTCCAATCTCAATGCCCATTTTTTCAGCAATTTTTTTATCTTCCTTTCTGCTTGGGAGTAGAATCCATGCATTACCATCTTCCATGGCATCTTTCACCATCTTCTCCACTATCTTTCGATATTCTCTGGAAGGTATTGATATCATCTTTTCCTTTATGATTTCCATGCATTGCTGTATTACCTCTTCCTTGGCATTGGTTATCATCATCCTTGCCTTTCTTCTGGCAGCAGATAATATTCTGTCTCCTCTTCTCCCTGCCTCTCTCCTGCCTTTCTTTATTATCTTTTCCGCCTCCTCCCTCCCTTTCTCTCTCGCTTCCTCTATTATCTTTTCTGCCTCTTTCTCTGCATTACTTATGATTTCATCTACCTCTCTTTTTGCATCTTTTTCTATTCTGGCAAGGAGTTTTTCTATTGCCATTTTCTCAGAGTAAACCCAGGCTGCTCATGAGCAATATCGCCACCAGCAATCCAAAGATGGCTATTGTTTCTGGCATCACAGTAAATATTATACCTCTTGCCGCCACCTCCGGATTCCTTCCCACTGCTGCTATGCTGGCTGATGCAACTATTCCCTGTGGTATGGCAGATACGCCTGTAAGTCCCACGATGGTTCCTATTCCAAAGGCTGCAGTTCCTATCCATCCGGTAAGTGCTATCTTCGCTCCTCCTCCAAGCAAACCGCCGCCCATCATGAGCAATATGGCGGTAAGCAGTCCATAGACAGATTGTGTCATTGGAAGCACCTGCAACACAAGCAGTTTTCCGAATAAATCCGGTTTTTCAGCGGTTACAGCAACAGCAGAACTCCCCGCTATTCCGAGACCAAGAGCAGACGATATCCCTGCTATAGCCACTGCCATCATGCATCCCATTATTATCATCGCCTTTGTGTTTCCTTCTTCATCTCCATCTCCTGCCATGGCATACGGCATCACCATCAACAGCATCGCTCCCACAACCAATATTCTCCATTTCGTTTTCATTTTATTTCCTCCGTATATTTTCTACTAACATGGAATGGAATATATTTTTTCCCCCCTCCTTCATAAAATCTATTGAAAAATTCCACATACTGGAGGCGGAGGGAGTGGATGGCAGCCCCAAGCGACTGGATGGCAAGATTTGCAAGATGGGTTATCACCAGAAGAATGGGCACCAGCACCACACCAACATATGGAATTATATCTGGCAGAAGTTGTGCAACCACATTAAAGGCGAGAGCCATTCCAGCGGTCGCCAGACCCAGGGCAAGCAGGCGGGCATAGGAAAGCCAGTCTCCCAGGTAGCCAGTAATTTCAAAGAACCCCAGTGGGCCATGGTTTTTGAAGAGGGCAATTAATCCAACTATTGTAAATATCATGGCAAAAGTTTTGGCGCCACTGCTCAAATGCCATAATTCCAGCACCGTCTCTCCTATTAACATTCCTCCACCTATCTGAAGCATGAACCACGGAATTTGGTGGGTGAGAATGCTCTTTATTTCCTTCCTTTTTATATTTTGATAGATGGCAAGTATGAAGCCAAGATTTAAATGGGCGAGACCGAGAAGCAATGTAATGGAGAGTATCAAAACAGGTTTGTGGATGGCGTCTATTGGGAGAGAGATGCCAAATATATTTGCCCCGTAAATCATTCTTTCAGTATCCCCATATATAAAGCGGGGTATGAAATCACCAAAGAAACTGTTGAATATAAAGCCAGTGATTATGTTTCCTATTCCAAGGAGAATGCCAATGAAAGCCCAGGATTTTATAAACTCACTCTCCTTAAATTTCAATCTGGCGAAAAGAGATAATAAAAAAATTACAAGTCCATAGCCAGCATCACCCAGCATGAAGGAAAAGAATATAACAAATGAAATCCCAAGAAATACGGTGGGATTAACCTCATTATACTTTGGCAGAGAGAAGAGTTCCAAGAGCGTTTCAAAGGGTTTTGCCCATTTCGGATTTTTAAGATGAATGGGCGCATTATTTTCCTCTCTCTCTATCTTTTTCACCAGTATAACACAATTTCCATCTGTGATGGATTCCACCATATTCTTAAGATTTTTCACGTTTTCCACGAGGCACCATCCCTGTATGAGGTATGTGTAGGTTGTTTCTCCAAATTTTCCATAAATCTCCTTTCTTTCCTTCTCTATTTCTATCTCTTCCCTTATAGCCAGTATTTCCAACCTTCTTTTTCTGTATATCTCAGCAAGTTGTTTTGTTATCTCTTCCTTTTCTCTTTCCATCTCCTTTATTTTCTTTTTTAATTTTCTCAGCAAATCCTTTGCCATGCCCTTTCCTTCTATTCTGATTTCTTCAAAATTTTTTAATTTGTTTAACTCCTCTTTCATTGAAATATGGGCAACAATCAAAACAGCCCATTTCTCCTCCTTCTTTTCACCTATCTTCCTGCAATAAATATTTATTCCTTCACGGCGGAGGGATTCTATATTGGTGGATATTCCAAATTTTATTATCATATACCTGCTTTCTCCAAGATATTCCACAGGTATATTGAAAATAGAGAAATACTCCAGTTTTCTTTCCCTATCCCTTATTAACTCGAGTTCCTCCTCTATTTCATTCATCCTCTTTTCTTTTTCAATGACAATATCCTCAATTTCTGAGAGAATTTTTTCTGCTGCTTCTATCTTTTCTTCCATATTCATTTTTGGCATTCGTTTTTTCTCCGCCTTTCTTCTCAGCATATTCCTTATTCCCCTCTTTTTGGGAGCATAGGATTTTAAAATTTCTAATATTCTCCCCAGCCTTAAATGATAAGAAGCAAGAACACCAGCATCAGGATGGATTTTACCTTCCCCCGCCTCCTCAATTGAAACTTTATCTATTTCCATCAATCCGCCTTCATGAAGATTTTCTATAAGGTGGTGACTATATTTCTTGTGAGTCAGAATATTTATCCTTGCCATCTCGCTCGGGAGCATCATTTTATCTCAGCAGTTTTTTCCACAATCTCCACTGCAGCATTCTCCAGTTTTTCGCTCGCCTTTTCTTTGATAATCTCCGCCTCCTTCTTTGCCTCTTCAAGTATTTTCTCCGCCTCCTTCTTTGCCTTTCTCTCCGCCTTTTTTATCTCCTGTTCTGCCTCCTTCCTCGCCCTCTCTATTATTTCTTCCTTTTCCCTGTTTCCCTTTTCCATGGCTTTTTTTATTATCCATTCCGCCTCCTTCCTCGCCCTCTCTATCTCTTCAATTGCCCTGTTTTCTGCCTCCTTTATTTTTCTGATTTCTTCAATCATTTTACGCTCATGAATGGGAATATTGTTAAAAAATATTTCCCTTCCTGATGCCATATTTACATTGACTGTGAGTGCATGTTGTAATTCTGGAAAATGGAGCCTCCTTTTTTACTCTCGTTTTTCCAGTTGAATATGAATGGGGAGTGCATATGCATATTATGGTAATAAAATTAATTATATCCTTTGTTTATTCTCTCATGGAGAAACTCACCCGCGATATCTTCCTGCTTGGTATCATAAGTTTCTTTGCAGATGCAAGCAGTGAGATGATTATGCCAGTCCTCCCTTTCTTTATTGCTGCTCTGGGTGGAGGGGGCATTGCTCTGGGAATAATAGCAGGCTTGGGCGATGGGATAGCCAGCATATCAAAAATTTTCTCCGGCTTTTTATCCGATAGGACGGGAAAAAGGAAGATTTTCATTGCCTCTGGATATGGCGTGTCTGCTTTCTCAAAATTTTTCTTCCCTCTTTCCTCTCAATGGTGGCATCTCGCCTTTCTAAGAGGAATTGAAAGAATCGGGAAGGGGATAAGGGGATCGCCAAGAGATGCTCTCATAGGAGATCTTTATAGCGAGAGGCGGGGGGAGGCGTATGGAATTCATAGAGCCATGGATACTGCAGGGGCAATAATCGGGAGTTTCCTTGCCTTTCTCTTCTTCTGGATGTTCAAAATGGATTTGAAGAAAATAATATTCATTGCAGCCATAATAGCCTTTTTCGCCATCCCCCCAATATTTTTTGTCAGGGAAATAAAAATCAAGAGAAAGGAAGGAAAGGGGAAGATATCCAAATCACTGAAAAAATTCACCACGGTGGCAACCCTGTTTTCCATGGGAAATTTCAGTTATATGTTTCTTTTATGGAGGACAGGAGGGGAGGAAATGAGTGGAAAATATGTCTCCTATGCCCTCCTCCTCTATGTATTCTTCAACATCGTTTATGCATCTCTTTCCCCCTATTTCGGGAAACTTTCCGACAGAATGGACAGAAAAATGGTCATATTTTTCGGATACCTCTCCTTCACTTTTATATGTTTTGGCTTCATATTCCTGCCTTTATTCTCTTCCCTTCCCTTTTATCTCGTTGCCCTGTTGCTTTTCTCTCTCTATGGAATTTTCAATGCTCTAATAGAGGGAAATCAGCGTGCCTTTGCCTCAGATTTGAGTGAGTACAGGGGCATCGCCCAGGGCTTTTTCCAGGCATCCATAGGACTTGCTGCCATCCCCGCCAATTTCATAGCAGGATTTCTGTGGGAATTGCTGCCTGAACTCACCTTTATCTACGGAGCCGTCATTTCCCTTATCTCTGCAATCCTCCTCATAACCATGGAGATTGAAAAAGATTAAAAAGCAGGCATCTTTACTCATAGGGGCGGGTCACCTAGAGGCAGGGTGGCGGACTGCAGATCCGCATACGCGGGTTCAAATCCCGCCCCGCCCTTTAAAATGAATATGGAAACAAAAAAGAGGAGGGGAGCATGAGCCTGTGCCCACAAAAGGGCGCTTTATCCACAGGCATTCAACTTGATAATATATCTGGCA
>CAZTWM010000013.1:0-8063 GCA_964617935.1 uncultured Thermoplasmatales archaeon
CCTTTATAAATCAACTCTCAGTTGATGGGGTGCCAAAATCCAAATGATTTTAATATATGCAAATATTCAAAAGCAATGAAAGAACTCATTGACATAGCCCGACAGACAGTGGATGCCATCCGGAAGAGAGTGGAAAATGAATCCAGGAACAAATTTGGAACGGAAATTGGAATGGGAGCAGATGGAACCCCCACCCTTTACATTGATAAAATTGCGGAGGAGATTGCCATGGATGTGATAGGAAAAAAGGCAAATATATTATCGGAGGAAGCAGGATTTGTGGATAATGATGCTGATTATACCATGGTGATCGATCCCGTGGACGGAACGAGAAATGCTGTTCATGGAATACCCTTTTATTGTGTTTCCATAGGTATAGGAAAAAGAGATGGTAAACTGAATGAGATTGAATATGGGATAGTAAAAAATCTTGCTACGGGAGATGTGTATGAAGCATTTAAAGGAAAAGGAGCATATTTGAATGGGAATAAAATTGAGGTGAGTAAAAACCATTCTGACATAATTTTTGTTCTCACCCTCGGCGAATCAGGCAATGAAAAAACATGGAGGAAGGCGAACATGCACACCATAAGGGCAATGGGAGCCGCCGCCCTGGAGATGTGTCTGGTGGCAAGCGGGGCAGCACATGCATATTTCATGCCAAAGGAGAGTTTGAGGGTTACAGATTTTGCAGCAGGTTGTCTTATTGTAAGAGAGGCGGGGGGAGAAGTTTATAATTCCAATGGAGAAATTTTAAATGTCCCCTACAGTTTGAATGTAAGGAGCAGTGTGCTGGCTGTGTCGGATGATATGATTATGGAGGCGTTATTATGAAGTGGGCCCTCATATGCAAGCCATCTGCAGATTCCTATTCCATCGGGAAGATGGTTTATAAGATGGTGGGGAAAGATAATCTGTTCCTTGAGAGAAAAATTGCCGAGCATATGGGGATGAAAGGCTATACAGTGAAAGAACTGGATGATATGGCTAATGCCATGATAGTGGTGGGAGGGGACGGCACAATTTTGATGACCTTGCAACATACAGAGAAGCCAATTTTTTCAATAAATACAGGAAGGATAGGTTTTCTGACAGAGGTGGAGGCGAAAAAGGCGGAGGAAGCAATAAAAAAAATATTGAAGGGAAAATATGAAATTGAGGAAAGGATAAGATTGAAGGGGATGATAGGAAAAAGGAGGTTGCCAGATGCCTCCAATGAGATAGCCATCCATACTGCCAATGTTGGAAAAATACTTCCAGTAAAATTGTATGTGGATGATGAACTCACACAATCTTTTTTTGGAGATGGAATAATAATAGCCACTCCCGCTGGCTCCACAAGTTATGCTCTTTCTGTTGGAGGTCCTGTTGTTGATCCCACACTCAGGGTTTTTGTTATTGCACCCATAGCGCCTTTCCGCCATATTGCCTCCGCCCTGGTTATTCCTTCCAGCAAAACATTGAAGGTTAAGGTGGAGAAACCTGCCCAGATTTCAGTGGATGGCATACATACCTGTGATTTTAAGCCATCTTCATCCCTTAAAGTGGCGGAATCTGAAAAGAAAGCCAGATTTATGAAACTGGAAAACAATTTTTACAAGAAAATATATCAAAAATTGAGTTATAGATATCCAAAGAGTTTGTGATGATATGATAAAGGGAATAGAAAGGAAGTGTCTGGAAATGATAAAGGAGTCTGCCAAGGAAATGCATCCCAGAGAATTCCTTGCCCTCCTTTCTGTGGGTGATAAAAAAGATGTTATATCAGAACTGGTGCTGTCCCCTCAAATGCTGTATGGCAAAAAATATGCCACCTTCAATATATACATGGTTCCCTTTGATAGAAGAATAGTGGGCACAGTTCATTCCCACCCAAGTGGTGTTGCCAGACCATCTGAAGGAGATATGCATACATTCATGAAGTACGGGAGGGTTCATATAATCATAGGCTATCCCTATGAAGATGATACCTGGAAGGCATACGACTATAATGGAAAAGAAATAGAACTGGAAGTGGTGGAGTGAATCCAAATACTTATTACCCTTTTTTTCATAAATTTTCATGGAAGATGTTATGGCATTTCTTCAGAAAGCAAAAGAAAAGGATGCAAAATTTGAGAGAATACTGGGCTCAATGTGCACATTTCCCCATGAAATATCAATAAAGGCATATGAAATGTTCATTGAAACAAATCTGGGAGATTATGAACTGTTTAAAGGAACAAAGGAAATTGAGAAAAAAGCACTGGAATGGGTGGCAAAATTGTTCCATGCGCCCCCTCAGCATGCAGGGTTGTTTACATCTGGTGGAACAGAAAGCAACATAACAGCCATGTGGATATTCAAAAAATTGAGCGGGAAGGAGGAGGTGGTTATACCAAAACAGGCACATTTTTCCTTTGAAAAGGCGGCTTCCATGCTCGATTTAAAAATAAAGGTGGTGGAAAGCAATAATTTTATGAGAGCAAGTGATGTGAAAAGGCATATCAATGATGATACAGCATGTGTCGTTGCCATTGTCGGCAACACCCCCTTCGGATTGATTGATGAGGTGGAGGAAATTGGAGATATCTGTTACGATGAAAATGTCTTTCTCCATGTTGATGCCGCCTTTGGTGGCTTCGTTGCCCCCTTTGTCAGCAAAAAGATTTTTGATTTCAGGGCAAAGATAAGCAGTATATGCGTTGATGCCCACAAAATGGGAATGGCTTGCATTCCCTCTGGCTTTTTGCTGCTGAGAAACAAAAAATGGCTTGATGAAATAAAGGTGAGGAGTAAATGCACGCACACAAAATTTCAGGCTTCCCTGCTCGGAACAAGGCCGGGAGGGGGGGCGGCAGCAGCCTATGCAGTGATGCATCATCTTGGCTATGAAGGTTATGAGAGGATTGCCAGAAAATGTATGGAGAATACCCTTTTCCTCACAAAATTGCTTAGAGAAAATGGGATTGAATATGTGGAGCCGGAATTAAATCTGGTTGCCATAAAGGCAGAGAATGTGGAAGAAATGGTGAGAAAACTGGCTGAGAAAAAATGGTTTGTCGGAAGGGATGAGGAGAATGGAATAATAAGGATTGTGGTGATGCCCCATGTAACAAGGGAAATGATTAATAAGTTTGTTGATGATTTGAGGGAGGTGATGGAATGAAAAAGCTTGAGGAAAGTTTAAGGAATGCTCCCATAGTTAAGAAAGGTGAATATAATTATGTAATCCATCCAATAACGGATGGGATTCCATTCATTGAGCCCTCTCTGCTTGAAGAGGTGGTGAATGAAATTCTGAAAGAAATGCCTTCATGCCATAGAATAGTTACCATGGAAGCAATGGGAATACCTCTTGCAACCCTTCTTTCTGTAAAAACAGGAATACCCTTCACCATTATAAGGAAGAGAAAATATGGTTTGCCAGAGGAGAGGGAAGTGATTCAGAAAACAGGATATTCAGAAAAAAAACTCTATATAAATGGACTGGAAAAGGGAATGGAGGTGGTAATTGTTGATGATGTTCTCAGCACAGGAGGAACTTTAATTGCTGTGGTGAAATGCTTGAAAGAGATGGGGGTTAAAATAAAGGGCATATTCATGGCGATAAATAAAGGGAATAGGAGGGAAATAGAGGAAAAAATAGGGATGAAAATAAAAACGGTTGTTGATATAGAAGTGAACCATGAAGTTAAAATATTATGAGGTGGATGAGGAAAAAATTTTGCAGGAAGCAAGGAAAGGCAGAAAAATTGCAATAAAAATGCCTGAAGGGTTGCAACCCTATGCATGGCAGATTCTAAATTTTCTCAGGGAAAACGGAATAAATGCAACACTCCTCATGGAGTCATGCTATGGGGCTTGCGATTTCACTGAAAGAAAGGATTTTGACAGAATAATATGCATAGGGGAGGCGGAGATGCCTTATCTAAGGAAAGTTTACACCCCTCCCGTATCCTTCGTAGAACCGAGATATGATTTTGGCAAAGATTTCATGGAAGATGTCATACCCTTTCTCAAAGGAAAAAGGATAGGAATGGCAAGCATAACTCCTTTTATTCATAAAATGGATGAATGCAGGAAATATCTGGAAAGAAAAAAATATGAAATTTTGATTGGTGAAAGGGGAAGGAGAACAGCATATAATGGCCAAATTCTGGGATGTGACCTATCTTCAGCCACTTCCATAGCATCCAGGGTGGATGAATTTTTATTCATAGGAGATGGATTCTTTCATCCCATTGGACTCCATATTGCCACTGGAAAACATGTTGTGGTGGCTAACCCCATTGAAAAGAAAATTTATGATAAAGAGGTGGAAAGGAGTGCAGAAAAAATCATTAAAAAAAGATATGCTTTGATGTCTGCTGCAATGGAGGCAGAAAAGTTTGGAATAATAGTTACGCGTAAGGTAGGACAGCATCGCTTCCTTCTTGCAAAAAAAATGAGAAAAATGGTGGAGAAGAAGGGCAGAAAAGCATTCTTTGTTTTTATGGATAATGTGGATGAATCAATAAATTATCTTGACTTTGACTGTTATATTTCCACAGCATGCCCCAGAATAGCCATGGATGACGAAGCAAGATATTCCAAACCTGTTCTCACCCCAGTAGAGGCAGAGATAATAATGGGGGAAAGGGAATGGGAAAATTATCAGTTTGACCAGATTCTGTGATTAAATATTTAGGCATAGAACATTATCCATTTCATAGGATTTTGAGTTTCCTGCATTATCATATGCCGTTGCTTTTAAGGAGTGCACACCAAAGGAAGGACTCCATTCCCATTTATATGGAGGGGAATAATCTGGCTTCATGTCGCCATCTGCCTCAAACTCAACCCTCTGTATCCCGGAATGGGCATCCGATGCCGTCACTTCAACATTTATATCGCCTATTATAATGGCATCATATAATGGTAAGCCCATGGGTATTGGGGGTATTATATTCCTGCCAAAAAGATTGATATAGACAAAGCCCTTGAGAGGACGAACCATATATATGGATGGTGGCTGTTTATCTATGGTAAAATTGGCTGATGTGGCAACTCCTGTGTTGCCTGCATCATCTGTGGCATATATCCTTATTTTGTAATTTCCATCTTCCCAGTCCTTGGCATTGAATGTATATCTCCCGCTATTTGTGTAATTTTCCACAAGATTATTCCATGAATTTCCATCAAAATACTGTATTTTTATGCTTCCATCAAGATTATCATCTATGGAATCATATGCCTCCCATTCCACCTCTATTATAATATTTCCATATTCATCCTTCCCATATGCCTTCCCTGCAACAGGTTGCTTTATGGTTATATGGGGCGGGGTATTATCCAAGGTAAAAATGGAGGAGGAAGCCACACCTGTATTGCCAGCATCATCCTCTGCCCTTATTTCAATCTTCGCCTCTTTTGCATCTGGGAATCCAATGGAATTCCAGGTGAAGTTTCCTGTATTGTTTATTCCATCTGCTATTTCCATTTCCTGCCAGTTTCCATCGGTATCATTGTAAAGATAAAAGATGGAGATATTTCCATCCAGAGAATTATCCATGGTATCCATGGCATTCCATATTATGGTATACTCATCCTTCACAAATCCTCCATCTGGCTTACTGATTGCTATGGACGGAGCATTTTTATCAATTTTTAGGGTTACATTGTCAACTGCTTCATTTCCCGCCTTATCCACCACCTTGAATTGTATATCGTATATTCCATCCGTACTGAGGGCAAAGAATCCTGTATAATCCTCCCATATCCCTCCGATATTGTATATCATCTCGTTTATGCCACTTATTCCATCGCTTGCATTGAGAAATATTTCCACATTGCTAACATACCATCCATTCTTCCCATCTGGCTGTTCGGGGTTGAGAGTATAGGAAAGAGAGGGTGGCATGGTATCAACATTTATATTTGCCACCATCATTCTTCCTGTATTTCCATTTTCATCCACTGCATAGTATTTTATCTCATGCTTTCCATCTCCAAGAGAAAAGGTTGTGGTATTGCCCAATTTATGATTCCAGTTACCATCCACACTGTAGTTTATGTACTGGATGTCCGTTTCATTATCATATGCCTCAAGAGTTACATTAACTTCTTCCACATACCATCCATTCTCTCCCTTTGTCCCATTTATTTCTATTACCATATAAGGGGGGAAGAGGTCTATTTTGTTCATAAGAGGATATAAATCCTGGCTGCTGCCACATCCTATATTGTAAGGCGAATCTGCTATTCCATCTCCATCGCCATCCACCGCCCCCTCTCCTCCTTCATCAAAGTCACTCCAGTAATTCCCCGTTTCTGTTTGGTTGTTGTACCATACATTGTCGCCATAATCACATGCACTTACAGTATTGTTAATGAAATTGTTTGTATGAATCGTGTTTGAATTTCCATATGAAATTATTCCATAATCATTTTCCAAAAAATTGCATTCTTTTATGGTGTTATTATCTCCCGAAATATTGATTCCTGTGGAGAATGATGAAATATCACATTTCTCAATCATGCAACCAGATGCATTCAGAAATATTCCCTCTCCTGAGGAATCTCCTCTTATTTCCATATTTTTTATCACACTTCCATTTCTTTCAATTATTATATGTCCATTCAAAATGGGTCTATTTTTTCCAATCAATTCAACCGTCTTGTTTATGACAACCATTCCATCATAACTCCCTTCATAAATCACCACCATGCTATTTTCCATCACCGCATCTATGGCATCCTGAATGCTGGAAAAATGGGTTTCCTGCCATCCAGGTGTTGTTTCATTATAGTCATCATCAACATAAACTATGCTTGGTGTGGTGTCAGCAACACTACTGAAATTATATCCTGCCATGAGTAAAGCAACCATTATTGCGAGAGCAAATGCAATCTTATTCATGATAATGAAAGGATAACTTAAACATAAATTTTATTATTGGTTTGTGTTTAGCCCCCATGGATAGAATGGAAAGAATTAAGGAACTGGAAAAAAAGATGGAAGAAAATCTGAAGCATGTTAAATACAAGATAGCAATTCTCAGCGGAAAGGGTGGTGTTGGTAAGACAACTGTGGCTGTCAACCTCGCCTATGCTCTGGCAGAAAGAGGATATGAAACAGGGTTGCTGGATGCTGACATACATGGACCCAACACACCGAAGATGCTGGGTGTGGAGCATGAAAGCATTTATGGAGATGAGAATGGAATGGAGCCCATAAAAGCAGCACCCCATCTCAAACTAATCTCCCTTGCTTTCATGCTTGGAAAGGATGTTCCAGTTATATGGCGCGGTCCTCTTAAAATGACCGCCATAAAGCAGTTCATAGGAGAAGTGAGATGGGGCGAATTGGATTTCCTCATAATAGATTTGCCCCCAGGCACAGGTGATGAGCCACTGAGCATAGCCCAGTTGATAAAAGAAAGCAATGCCATAATTGTGACAACCCCTCAGGATGTCGCCCTGCTCGACAGCAGAAGGGCGGTTAATTTTGCAAGACAGTTAAATATGAATGTGCTTGGAATAGTGGAGAATATGAGCGGGTTCAAATGCCCCCATTGTGGAAGGGAAATAAATTTATTCAAAATAGGCGGAGGAGAAATAGCAGCAAAGGAGATGGAAGTAGATTTCTTAGGAAGAATTCCCATTGAGGAGAGGATAGTGATAGATGGAGATGCTGGCATACCCTTCGTCAAGGAAGAAGGAGAGGCAAGCACGGAATTCAATAAAATAGTGGATAGGGTTGTGAAAAAACTGGAAAAGTAAATTCATTCATACAATCCCTCCCTGTAGTGTTTATACAGCCTCTTCACACCCTTATCATAAGAAAGCCATTTTTCATGCCATCCCGGATTCACACTTTTGAGTTCATGCAAAACAATCTCTCTTATCTCGCTGCTCCTGATTTCCCTCTTCTCTATTTTTTCCACTTTTTTGGCAATATTCCTGGCTATCTCCGCCGTCGCCCCGCTTTTTACAGCAGCCACAACTATTTTTTCAGGAATAAATTCTTCCTTTCTTCCATCCTTTTTTATAACCAATTCTGGCATGATAATAAAGGGCAGAGTAAATAAAAAGATTGGGAA
>CAZTWM010000013.1:8163-15498 GCA_964617935.1 uncultured Thermoplasmatales archaeon
TTATCCTTCTGGCTATAGCCCTTTTCATTTTTCTGGTTATTGTTTCTGCCGCCGTCTTTTTCCTGCTGGCTGTGGAAAAGGATTATTTCACGCCAGTAGCCGGGAAACCATACAATTTTAGAATTGCGTCAGAGGATGATAAGATAAACATTCTTTTCGATGTGGATATATTCAATCAAAACCCAGCCAATATCACTTTCAGAAGTGATAACATCAAGGGAGGAACAATAAAATTTAATGGAGAGAAAATGGGCGAGATTGTTCTCAATAAAAAGGAGATTAATCTTTCGAAACATGCGGTAACGAATGTCACGTTTAAAATATCAGTTGAAAAAGATAAACTCAAGAATTACATTATTTCTCATATAGAAAACGATGAGAAGAGCCAGATAGAGTTCAGTGTAAAAATAAATTTCAAGATTCATAATATCTCATTAAAGACCTCCTTTTACAATGGTACAGCATCCCTCGACACTTCAATACTTGAAAATATAGATGAAGAAGTGAAGAAGATTTCCTATCCTCCTTTCATCGCCGTTATGAATTCCCAATCTCAATGGAATGTGACGGGAGAAAAAATAGGGGTTGATAGCAGTTTAAAAATTCAATGTCTCCCTTTTTTCCCCATTCCACCAGAAATATCCTTCACTGCAAATAATATAAATGTTGCAGATAGCAATATAGTAGCAAAGCATCGCATTTTTCATGGAAGAAATGTTGAAATAAAAGTGGAAACCACGTTCAACCTTGATTCGCTGGATGAGTGGCTTGAATCACATATGAAAAAAGGAGAGACCACACTCACGGCTGTAATCAAATATAAGATGTTGCGGAGAGAAATTGTGAGGGATGTGATGAAGATAAAAACAGGTATGCCCCAGGTGGAAATGGAGGTAGAGGAGGGGAAAACAGGGGTAAAGGAAGTTAGAGAGAATGCCTTTGCCATCACTGGCGTAATTATTATATGGCTTCTCTATGCCCTTTTCGTAGCAGGCATATATATTAAATGGAGGAGGAGATAACGGCAACGGCACCAAAATTATTATATGCATGGTGATTTCCCATTGTGCTCGCCAGAATATGGGTGAACGGCATCGTTCAAGGCGTCGGATTTCGCCCTTTCGTTTACAGAATCGCCGTCATGCTCGGCTTAAGAGGGTATGTTTTGAATTTGGGAGATGCGGGTGTGGAAATAGAGGTGGAAGGAGAGGAGGATAAAATAAAGAGATTTATTGAAATGCTTACTGAAAAGAAGCCACCCCTTGCTGCTATCAATGAAATAAAAGTTGAATGGAAAGAGGGGAAGGGGTATGAAAGATTTGAGATAAGGAAGAGCAGGGAGGAAGAAAGGGAAAGCCTTTCCATTATACCTCCTGACATTGCCATATGCGATGAATGTATAGAAGATATGGAAAAGGAGGGGAGAAGACATAACTATTTTTTCACCACCTGCACCAACTGCGGACCCCGTTTCACCATAATAAAACGTCTTCCATATGATAGACCAAACACCACCATGGATGAGTTTGAAATGTGCGATAAATGTCATGAAGAATATACAAATCCAATGGATAGAAGATATCACGCACAGACCATAGCATGTAAAAAATGTGGACCTCAAATTTTTCTTAAGATGGGAGAAAAAATAATGGAGGGAGAGGAAGCCATATGGAGAGTATGCAGGATGCTTATGGAAAGAAAAATAGTCGCCATTAAGGGTGTCGGGGGTTATCATCTTTCCTGTGTAGCAACAGATGGCGATACTGTAAAAAAATTGAGAAAATCATTGGGAAGACCTCAAAAGCCCTTTGCCCTGATGGCAAGGGATATGGAAATGGTGGGGGAAATAGCATATGCCAATGAGGAAGAAGAAAAATTGCTCAAAAGCCATGCCCGCCCCATCGTGCTTCTTGATAAAAAGAAGGAGTTACCATCTGTTGCCCCTGGACTCCATAACTATGGCATAATGCTTCCCTATACAGGTTTGCATTATCTCCTCTTCAAAAAAATAGATGTGCCACTTGTAATGACTTCCGCCAATTTTCCTGGAAAACCAATAATTCATACTGAAGAAAAGATGGAGGAAATGGAGGTGGATGGAATATTATTTTATAACCGCCATATATGGCAGAGATGCGATGATTCAATAGTGAGGGTGGTTGATGGGAAGGCATTGCTGATAAGAAGGAGCAGGGGCTTTGTTCCCATTTCCATTTCAATTAAGGATGGAAAGGCGGGCATATTTGCCACAGGGGCAGAGGAAAACGTTACTGCATGTCTCCTCAAAAAAAATCATGCTTTCCTTACTCAATATCTGGGGCATGTCAACAGCATGGAAAATCTTGATTTCTTCAAAGATGCTGTGAAACATCTATCCAGTTTAATCAATTTTGGAGCAGATGCTATAGCATGTGATTTACATCCCGCCTTTCTCACAACCAGATATGCAGAGGAGATGGCAGAGGAAAAAAACATTCCACTCATCAGAGTGCAACACCATCATGCCCATGTGGTGGGGGTGATGGCAGAATATGGATTGAAGGAGGCAATAGGGATTTCCATGGATGGCTTTGGATATGGCGATGACGGCATGGCATGGGGGGGCGAGATAATGTATTCCGATGTCGCCAACTACAAACGTCTTGCCCATCTCGAATATCATCCCATGCCAGGAGGGGATATGACAACGAAATACCCACTCCGTTTGGTCGCCGGCATCTTAGGAAGGGAAGCAGAGGAATTTTTGATGGAGAGAAAGGATGCGTTTCCCCATGGAGAAAGAGAGGTGGAAGTGGTTTTGAAAATGGTGGGAAGGGAGAGATTGAAAACGAGCGGTTGTGGTCGCTTTCTCGATGCCATTGCCGCCATGCTGGATATATGCCACAAAATGCATTATGAGGGAGAGGGAGCAATGAAACTGGAGAGTGTGGCAAAGAAAGGAAGGGACATGCTGGAAATGGAGGCAGAGATAAAAAACGGGGTGATTTATACAAAGGAAGCGGTGAAGGAAATTTTTGAGAACAGAAATAAATTCAAAAAGGAGGATCTGGCTTATTCAGCAGAGGAATTCATTGCATCTTCCTTAGCCCAGGCGGCGATAATGGAGGCAGAAAGTAAGGGAGTAGGAAATATTGTTCTCTCAGGAGGTTGTGTATACAATGAGCATATTACAGGCACTATAAAAAGGATGGTTGAAGAGCATGCACTCAATCTTTTCATTCCCTCCCTAATTCCATGTGGAGATGGGGGCATATCCTTCGGGCAGGCAGTGGTGGCAAGGAAGAGAATTGAAGGTTAAGGAAAGATGCGAAAACAAATTTTTGCATCACTATACCTTTTTCATCCCCAAAATTTTTTAATCTTTCCTGCATTCATTAGCAAATGCTGAAGGAAATAATATTCTATGGCAGAGGTGGACAGGGTGGTGTTACCGCAGCCAATCTTCTTGCCTCCGCCGCCCTCAAAAGTGGAAATAAAGGCGTGCAGGCGTTCCCTTTCTTCGGGGCTGAGAGGAGAGGTGCTCCAGTAAAGGCGTTCGCCAGGATAAGTGATGAGGAGATATACCTGAGAAGTCAGATAAGGGAGCCGGATGTGGTGGTTGTTCTCGACACAGGCATAATGGATGTGGTGAATGTTACGGAGGGGCTTAAGGAGGATGGAATAATCCTTCTCAACACTCCAAGAAAACCATCGGAGGTGGACATGCCATGCAGGGTTGCCACAATAGATGCAACCACCATATCCCTCAAAAATGGGATTCAGGTGGGGGGCATCCCAGTAGTCAACACACCGATGGTGGGGGCTCTGGCAAGACTTCTTGAAGGCGTAAAAATAGAGGCGGTGAAGGAAGCCATAAAGGAAAGATTTGGAAGGAATGGAGAAGCAAATGCCATGGCTGCGGAGCAGGCATATAATGAGGTGATACTATGATAAAAACTGCTTTATCTACGCCTACAGAAGGGGCGATGGGAAAGACGGGAACATGGCGTGTTTTCCGTCCTGTGATTGACAAAGAAAAATGCATAAAATGCTGGTTCTGCTGGGTTTATTGTCCTGAT
The DNA here is from genome assembly GCA_964617935.1 of uncultured Thermoplasmatales archaeon. GTDB lineage: Archaea > Thermoplasmatota > E2 > UBA202 > JdFR-43 > JAGGZK01. Next base: position 12,222 of record CAZTWM010000013.1, read on the forward strand.
GCTGCCATAAGCAGAAATGAATATCCCGAAGTGGACTATGACTACTGCAAGGGATGTGGAGTGTGTGCCAACGAATGTCCTGTAAAAGCAATAGAGATGAGGAGGGAGGAAAAATGATTGTTATAGATACTGGCAACCATATTTCCGCCCTCGCCGCCAAAATGGCAAAGCCCCATGTCATTGCCGCATATCCAATAACACCTCAGACAACCATAGTGGAGCGACTTGCCCAGTATGTGGAGAATGGAGAGGTGAATGCCGAGTTTATCAGGGTTGAGTCGGAGCATTCAGCCATGGCTGCGTGCATAGGGGCGGCAAGCGTTGGAGCAAGAACATTCACAGCCACCTCCTCGCATGGATTGCTTTTGATGCATGAGATGCTTCACTGGGCGGGGCTGGCGAGGCTGCCCATAGTAATGGTGAATGTGAACCGTGCTCTGGGTCCGGGATGGAACATATGGAGTGATCTAAACGATTCCATGTCGCAGCGTGATACAGGATGGATTCAATTTTATGCATCGAGTGTGCAGGAAGCATATGACAACGTAATCCAAGCATATAAGATTGCTGAGAATGAGGAAGTAATGCTTCCAGCCATGGTCTGCTACGATGGCTTTATTCTGAGCCATACCTCCATGCCCGCCGAGATTCCTGAACAGCGTGAGGTGGATGAATTTCTGCCAGAATACAAACCGGCATGGAAGATGGATGTGGAGAAACCAGCAACCCATGGGAATATAGTTCCTCCGGAATATTACATTCATATAAGGTATGATATGCATCTTGCCATGAAGAAGGCGAAGAAAGTCATACAGGAAGTGGGAGAGGAATTTGGAAGGAAATTCGGGAGGGAATATGGACTCATACAGGAGTATAGGTGTGATGATGCAGACTATGTCATAGTAACCATGTCAGCCATAGCAGCAGAGGGCAGGGTGGCAGTTGATAATTTAAGGGAGAAAGGAGAGAAGGTTGGTCTGGTAAATTTAAGAACATTCCGCCCATTCCCTCATGAAATGTTGAAATATGACAAGATGATTGTTATAGACCGTGATATCTCCCCAGGCTTGGGAGGCGTGGTTTATAATGAAATCAGGGGAAATGGAAGCGAGGTATATGGATTCATGGCGGGACTGGGAGGAATGGATGTGAATTATAAAGACATAGAAAGAATTTATGAACTTGCCAAGGAAGGCAAAGAAGGTTTATATCCAATAGAGGTGAAATGATGGTGGCAATAAAGGATTTACCGCTTGATGAAAAAATATTGAAAGGACACGCTGCATGCCCCGGCTGTCCCATAACCATTGCATTGCGCACCGCTTTAAAGGCACTGGGAGAAAAAACCATTCTCGTGATACCCGCCTCGTGCAGTGCTGTTGTGCAAGCATTGTATCCTAAAACGGCTTTCAATGTTCCCACCTTAAACATTGCCTTTGAGGCAGCAGCCTCCGCCGCCTCAGGCGTGGCGGCAGCCCTGAAGGCACTGGAGAAAAAGGATATCCTCCCAGTTGTGTGGGCTGGAGATGGAGGAAGTTATGACATTGGCCTGCAGGCTTTATCTGGGGCTCTGGAGAGAGGGACAGACTTCATCTATGTATGCTACAACAATCAGATGTATTCTAATACTGGCATACAGAGGAGTGGAGCAACTCCATATGGCGCATGGACAACCACAACATGGAGTGGCAAGAAGGAAAGGCAGAAGGAACTGGCTGAAATAGTGATGGCTCATCATATTCCATATGTGGCGACAGCCACCATTGCCTACCCCACAGATTTGTATGAAAAGATGAAAAAGGCAAAGGAGATGAAGGGCCCAAGATACATTGAAATTCTCGCTCCATGCCCTCCTGGATGGAGATTTGATATGAGTAAGACGGTAGAGATGTCACGCCTTGCTGTGGAAACAGGGGCATGGGTTCTGTATGAAATGATAGATGGAAAGATGGAATTCACTGGCTACAGCAAGAGGTTGCTGGCTGGAAAGGAAAGGAAGCCGGTGGAGGAATGGCTCAAAATGCAGGGAAGATTCAGACATCTTACCCAAGAAGACTTGAAAAAGATAAGGGAGATTATAGAGGCAAAATGGGATTATTATAAGAAAGTTTACGGAGGCAATTAAGCAAAAATGATTGCCTATTTTGATGTGATAACAGGAGTAAGCGGGGACATGTTCCTCTCCTCCCTGATAGATGCAGGGTTTCCTGAGCAAAAATTAAGGGAAGGGCTGGAAAAACTCAATCTGGATTTTGAATTGATTATTGAAAAAAAGAAGGATGTCATAGAAGCCACCACCATAGAGGTGAGGTATGAAGAAAAGAAGGAGAGAAATCTCTCGGACATACTAAATATTCTAAAGAATTCGGACATCGAGGAGGAAATAAAAAAGAAGGCACGGGAAATATTTCATCGCCTGGCAGAGGCGGAGGCAAAAATACATGGCACAAGCATGGACAAAATACATTTTCATGAAGTAGGAGCAATAGACACCATAGTTGACATAGTTGGCTCCCTGATTGCCTTAAGGGGACTGGGAATAGAGAAAATATACTCCTCTCCTGTAATTCTTGGGAAGGGAGAAGTAGAAACAGAACATGGATTAATACCCGTGCCAGCTCCCGCCACTTTGGAATTGCTGAAGGGAAAGCCAGTGAAATTTTCATCTGTTCCCATGGAAATGACAACACCAACAGGCGCAGCCTTGATTTCCATGGCGGAATTTTCATATCCTGAGATGGAAATAAAAAGCATAGGATATGGGATGGGAAAGAAAAAGATGGAAATGCCAAATGTTTTGAGAGTGGTTATAGGAAATGAAAAAAACATGCATGATTTATGCATAATTGAAACAAACATAGATGATATGAATCCAGAGATATATCCCCATGTGATTGAAAAGTTATTGAAGGCGGGAGCCATGGATGCATTTATTATACCAGTCATAATGAAAAAAGGAAGAATGGGCGTTTTACTCAAAGCAATATCGCCGAGAGAGAAAATCAGGAAAATTGAGGAGATAATATTCAGGGAGACATCAACCTTTGGGGTGAGATACACCGGAATAGAAAGACATGTGATGGAAAGAAAAATCATTAAGGTGGACACGGCATATGGAAAGATTGGAGTAAAAATCGGATACTACAATGGAAAACCAACCAGTATCTCTCCTGAATATGAGGATTGTAAAAAGGTGGCAGAGGAAAAGAATTTGCCCTTAAAGGAAGTGTATGAAGAAGCAAAGAAGAAAGCCAGAGAATTATTTCAATAATTATTA
>CAZTWM010000014.1:0-14400 GCA_964617935.1 uncultured Thermoplasmatales archaeon
CATCCCACCCCTAAGATTTAATGTTGAATGGTATATAAGATTAATGATTTTTGGAAGGGTGAGGGAAGTGGAACAAACAGATTATCATTCCTTCAAATTCTTCCTTGAAAAATATTTTTCTTCCCCTGCCACATATTCCATCATGCCTGCTATAATAATCAGAATGCCTGCCATTAAAAGGAAATATGCTCCTGTTTCCAGTCCCCATTTGGCATTCACCTCTCCATAGTCCTCCACCATAAAAGTGCTTTCTCCCTTTAAAGGATGGGAAACTATGTTTTTCATCAATTCTCCCGCATTTTCTGTTCCTCTTACCTCGCCCAACCTAAGTGCTATCATCTGGATTAGGAAGAGAGAAAGGATTATGAGAACCACAGGTATGATGAATTTCATTCCCCTCCATAAATACTTACGCCATACCTTTTTCTTCTCCAATCCTATGGTTCCGAGGACAAATAGAACTATGGAAACTCCTATCATGATAGAAAAGGGAATGGGCAATGCTCCTATCTGTGTCATCCCTTCATTGGCTTTAAGCATGTTTATCTCTATACCATGTATTCCATCAATGGAAATGATTTTTGTCATATCCATTTCATTTTCCCCTCTCACCTCTGCAAAAACACCATACCAGGGATAGAAGAGGGAGAGAACGGCAAGAATGAGGGCAATCATCGCTATAATGGCGGAGATGCTTCCAGCATTTATCCCATTGATGTCAAGCAGTGGAGAAAATGGTTTCTTTATTCCATATTTTTTATGCCTTCTGTAAATGGCAAATACTACAATTCCCAAGGATACCAAAAATAGAATGGAATAAAGGAAGACGAAATGGTAAACAAACCACTCAAAAATAAGCATTCCCTTATGAATGGAGGGCAAAGAATAGCCCCATTCCATTCCATACCACATATCTCCATTTTCTCTATATGCAGGACCATAAGGACCTCTCTCTCCCCTCAACTCATTGCCAATTTCTCCAAATTCTCCCCATCTCCCAGCAAAACCAATCCAGTTTTGAGATGCGTTATGGTTTCCATCTCCTTTCTCGCCCAGAAAAATTAATTTATAATCATCGGGCTTGAGAATCCTTCCATTCTTTCCCACTCTATCTCTTGCAAGTCCCATTAAACCCTGAAAATAGCGGAAATAGTTGGCGTGGCTTCCCCTTGCCACATAAACTTTCATATGCTCTCCATCTTTCTCCACATCCTTCCATTTCGCCTTCTGCCCGCTTATATGCTGGCTGTACATGGCATGTAATGGTATGCCAGAGGAATCAAGAACAACCTGCACCATCTCCCAGTCACCTTCATGGTTATTCAGAGTTCCCTTATTGAAGGCATAGAACATCCAGTATTGGATTATTGTCCTATTTCCATTCATGAAAATATGGGCATAGACTGTATAGCCCAGCAAATCCATCTTCTCCCTGTAATCTTCTATTATTCTATCATCATATATTCCGCCCTTCCTGTTATCAAGGGAATAGTTTTTTCTCACATCCTTGTATTTACCCAGTTTTTCTGGAGTGGGATTCGGGTCTATTATCACCTCCCCATCTTTAGTGCTCCTATTGAGATTTGAGTTTGATATGTGGTATTCTACCTCCACAGGAAAAAGTTGCTCGTGTTTTTCAAAATAAAGTATGGGGGCATATTTTTCCGCCAGATTGATCTCGTTGCCATCTTCCATTCCATCATTGTCAGCATCCATGGCATTTGATGGAAGGGCAATGAAAGAAAGGAGAAAAATGAGGGTAATTCCTGTAGATAGAATGAGATTTTTTTCAAACATAAATTCACCAATTATGAAGGTTATGGGGTGTATATATAATGTACGAAATTTTCAGGGTTGCTGAATTTCATTTGTAGAGTAAATGAATTTGTCTCTGCTTCCCCTCCTTTTCCCTATTCACTCATAAACTTTCTTCCTCTCAACCTTATTGTTCTCACTATCCTCTTATCGTAATCCACTTCAGCGGGAGTGAGTGTGGCAGTAACGTCCATATACTTCTCCAGAGGACTTCCTATGAGTTTTTTGCCCAGCGTTTCCTCAACCTGGAATATGCCAGAGGAATTGGACATCTCAATTATTATTTCTATGGGTTTTTCCTTTCCCTTTGCTATTATAACTCTTTCTATGGAAAGGGCTGAAACAACATGAATGCTTGTGCTTCCCAAATCAAAAGCCATCCTTCCCCTTCCCTTTGTCATATCGGTGGCATCTCCTATGCCAACAAGTGCAGACTCCATGGTTAAATCAGGCACATCAGAATCATGGGCGTATATGGCGTTTAAAATGAAACCTCTTACCTCAGTCCTTTTCTCAACATCTTCATATATGGAGGAGAGGAGACGATTCAGAATGGGGAGGGCAAGATAACTGCTGTGGAGAGGATGATTTTTCCTGTATATCTGGTTTCCTATATCATGCAGGAGGGCTGCGGATAAAATAATGAGGGCTTCATCATCCTCATCTCCCCCTCCATATTCAATGAAATCTGGTTTTATATTGCTTTCCAGAAGCAACTGATACATTTTAAGGGCATTTGCAGCCACTATCTTTGCATGCACCTCTCCATGGTCATTGTATTTGAGTTTCTTTACTGCAATAAAATTAGCCACGTCCCAGTCTGCTCTCACCTCTTCATCTTCAACGAGCATTTCAAACATTCTCCTTGCCTTCTGATATTTTTCAGTTACTTCCAGAATGGCATCCACCGCCTCCCTTTCCAGTTCTGCATAACCAGAGGGAACATCCACCTCTATACCCGCATTTTTCAATTCATCATAAGTAAAACCCTTTACTTTTTTCATTCTTAGGAAATAAGAACTCATATAAATACTCAATCCCCTAATTTTGATATCATTCCAAGCAAAATCAAACAATATGTTTATATAAATAAGCACTTTATAATCCAAAATGAGCCTGCCTGGTATAGATGAATGGATTGAGGAGCAAAAATTTGAAACCACAGCAGATGTGGAAATTCCTGATTTGTTAATAGACCAGGTTATAGGGCAGGATCATGCTGTGGATGTGGTGAGGCAGGCGGCAAAACAGAAAAGGCATGTGATGCTGATAGGTGAGCCTGGAACAGGAAAGTCAATGCTGGCAAGGGCGATGACAGTTTTCCTTCCAAAAGAAGACCTGGAGGACATATTGGTTTATCCAAATCCTGATGACCCCAACACACCACGCATAAGGGTTGTGCCTGCGGGGAAGGGAAAGGAGATTGTTGAAACCATGAAAATTGAGGCAAGGAAAAGAGAGCAGCAGCAGGCACAGTTGATGACGACAATAGTGGCTTTTATTATTTTAATTTCCATAATGGGTGCCATTTTTACAGGCGACTTAATGCTTGCTTTGTTTGGCTTGATAGCAGGAGCCATGATATATCTCATTGCTGGAAGAGGAAGCATAATACAGAAGAGGGAGGAGGCAAACATCCCAAAACTTCTGGTGGGGCATGAAAAGAACGACACCCCTCCCTTTATTGATGCCACCGCCGCCCATTCAGGTGCCCTCCTGGGGGATGTCCGCCATGACCCCTTTCAGGCTGGGGGGCTTGAAACCCCTCCTCATTTAAGGGTGGAGGCAGGTGCAATCCACAGGGCTCATAAGGGTGTGCTGTATATTGATGAGATAAATACGCTGAGCCTTCCATCCCAGCAGCATTTGCTCACGGCAATACAGGAAAAGAGATTTTCCATCACAGGACAGTCGGAAAGGAGTGCCGGGGCAATGGTGAAGACGGAGGCAGTTCCATGTGATTTCATTCTGGTTTGTGCGGGCAATCTTGATGCTGTGGCGGGAATGCACCCTGCTTTAAGAAGCAGGATAAGGGGGTATGGTTATGAGGTATACATGAACAATGTCATGGATGATAATGAAGAAAACAGGCAGAAGTTGATAAAATTCGTTGCCCAGGAAGTGACAAAGGATGGGAAGATTCCTCATTTCGACAAGAAGGCTGTGGCTGAGATAATAAGGGAGGCACAGAGAAGGGCGGGTCAGAAGGGGAAGCTTTCCCTGCGTTTAAGGGAACTGGGTGGTCTGATAAGGGTGGCAGGAGATATAGCAAAAAATGAAGGGGCGGGCGTTGTTACGGCAGAACATGTTTTAAGGGCTAAAAAAATAGCCCGCAGTCTGGAACAGCAGGTTGGGGACAAATATATAGAAAGGAAGAAGGCATACAAGTATTTCGATACGGAAGGGGCAAAGGTTGGCACTGTGAATGGGCTTGCAGTCATGTCAGCAGACCCCTCATTAAGTGAATATTCCGGTTTAATTCTTCCAATAGTGGCAGAGGTTACTCCAGCAGGCTCCAAGGCAGAAGGTAAAGTAATAGCAACTGGAAAACTGGGAAGGATAGCGAGAGAGGCGGTTCAGAATGTATCGGCAATCCTTAAAAAATACATAGGAGAGGATACATCGCAGAAGGACATTCACATCCAGTTCATAGGAACATATGAAGGTGTTGAGGGCGATTCAGCATCCATTTCTGTTGCAACAGCAGTGATATCTGCCATGGAAAAAGTTCCCGTCCGCCAGGATGTGGCTATGACGGGTTCCTTGAGCATACATGGAACTGTCCTTCCTGTTGGAGGAGTGACCGCCAAAATAGAGGCGGCGGCGAAGGCGGGAATAAAAAAAGTTTTGATACCCTCTGCCAACATGCAGGATGTTCTTATAGAGGAGGAATATAAGGACAAGGTTGAAATAATTCCCGTTTCCACCCTTCAGGAAGTGCTGGAAAATGCTCTTACTGGCAGGGGAAAGAAAAAACTGCTGGAGAAACTGGGAAAGATAGAGGGAGAGTAATCAGGTGACCCATCCAGGTCCTATCTGTGCATAAACTATTGCCCTGTACAGGATGAAGGTTATGAGGGTGTTTATATTTATCTTCACATAATTCTCCCCGCTGCTTATCTCATAGTTGGCGCTTGGAATGCCGCTTCCTTCCATTTCATTTTCAAGATATTTTTTCCAGGCTTCTGGGTAGAGGGTGGTTATGTTTATGGTGAGATTTGTTGCCCTGCATCTGTAGGTGAAAAGAGAAGAAAAGTTTGTCCTGATGGAATATGTTCCGTATCCTGCCACTGATGTTTTTCCAGCCACCCCCCTTACGTCTATAAGGGTTATGTTGAAGGTTTTTGTTGAATTTGAGACAAAGAGCAGGGGGGGATGCAGTAATGTATTCCCCGTGGATTGATTCAATATGACCGCCCCTCCCTCATATATGTAGTCCTGATCCACAAAATACACATTATTCGCACTATACTTTATGGTTCCAAAATTATTCTGATAACTTATACTGGAATCAATATATTTATGGCATTTCACTTCAAAATTTCCATTGGAGGAAGTGGTGAAGGTGATATTGAAGGGCGTGGTAAGATAGGGAATTATATCGGTGGAAATCTTATACTCATCATCCAGAAGGTTTATGCGATAACTCACGCCGGATTTAAGTCCCACTGCAATGGTTTGATTGAAGGTGGTGGATGTTCCATTTACTATGGTGAGATTTATCTGAAGGGTGTTGCTCAAAAACCCCCCTATGGAGACAGAAATATTAACGCTTGTCCTTCCATCATTTATGGTTGCGTTATATACATCTCCCGAACTCAGAGAATCGATTACAAGGTCGAAGGATTGAATGGATATAACATAGGTGAGATTTGGCGAAGCACCCTGGTATGTGTAAGAGCCCGACACCATTCCTGTTCCACTCACCGATATTCCGAAATTGCTTGTTTCTGTTGACATCACCTGGAGGGAACCGAAGGCACGCGATGATACAAAATATGGAAGTTCTTTACTTCCCAGGGTGATGGAGTTTGTTAATGGGGAGGAACTCTGTTCGGTAGCCTCCAAATCAAGGGAGTATTTCAAACCAGCAAACTGATTTGTTACATCATCCATGTGCTCCGCCTCCCTCTTTTCCATCCATTGGGGTATGTAATAAACCTGTATCACAACGAGAATGGACACGAGGAGGGTTATCATAAGTATGGCAACTATTATGCCCACCTGTCCTTTATTATTCATCACTTGTAAATTCCTTGTTGTTAAATAATTTTGCGATATTTTCAATCCATGAGATATTTCTTTGCAAGTTTTAATAGTCCGGGGTGGGTTATCACCTTCCTTACCATAAAACTCAGTTTTGCCTGGGTGAGAGCAAATATATCCTCTCCCTGAAGAATGTCAGCCAGAAGTTCAAAATCCTTGTCCTCCAGTTTTTCCAGGAAATTCCTCAATTTCATGAGTTTCTCCGTCTTCTCTCCATATTCCTCATCCCATTTCTTTTCATATTCTTTGAGCATTTCCTTGGAAAAATCATTCCTTTTGAATGCCTTGTCGGCAATTTCTGCAGCCATGATGGATGAATGCAATGCCCTTGCTATCCCCCCTCCATGTATTGGGTTGACCAGTTGGGCAGCATCTCCAACAAGCATCACTCCATCCGCCACCATTTCCGTGAAATGGGCTACTGGAACGCCCCCTCCATTTATCTCTATGGGCTGTGCATTTTTGAAAAATTCATCATGTTCCTTTATGAATTTGATGAGATAATCATATGCCCTCATTTTTGCTCCCTTTTCCAGTATCCCCAATCCAACGTTGGAGGAAAATGCTTTTGGAAATATCCATGCATAGCCGAGAGGGGCGACATCTCTCCCGAAAAAGAGATGAATGTAATTTTCTTCTGCATTAACATTTGCCATTTCAAACTGTATGCCTGAATGATAATCGGTTATTTTATTCACCGTCTTCAATCCAGCCCATTTTCCCACCTTACTCTCCACCCCATCTGCTCCTATTACAAGTCTTGCTTCCATACTTTTTTTCCCCTCTACCGTTTGTATCTCCACCCTCCACATTCCATTATGCCTTTCCATAGCAATGGCATGGCTTTTTATCATATAATTTGCCCCCTTCTTTATTGCTTCTGATGCAAGCCATTTTTCAAATACCTTCCTCTCCAGCACATATCCTTCCATCTCCTTTCCTTCCATTGTAACTCTTTTGCCAGAAGGAGAATAAAGCATCGCCCCTCCTATCCTTCCAGATATGCAGAGGGGATGAAGTTTAATACCAAATTTGTCCAAGCCATGTTTTGTTATCCCTTCGGCACATCTCTTAGGTGCTCCTATCTCCTGCCTCTTCTCCACCACCATTGTGTCATATCCGAGGGATGCCATTTCCTTTGCCATCATGCTCCCGGCAGGACCTGCTCCAACTATTAAACAATCTACCTTCATTTTATTCCTCCAGCGCCCCCACAGGGCAGAACTTTATACATATACCACAGTTAATGCATGCATCACTTATTTCTATCCTTGTTTCATACAATGTAATGGCATTCACGGGGCAGACACCAACGCATCCGCCGCAGTAAAGACATTTGTTTTTATCAACCTTTATCATTTTTCCTCCTCCATAACCATTTCTGCCATAAGATACATCAAGGCAATATCAAAAAGGATATTTTTATGTTTTGCTATTATATGGAGAAAAGATGGAGATGGACATAGATGCTCTTCAGAAAGAGATTGACAAAATTGTTTACCTCATAAGGAGAGGATATCCGAAGGAAAGAATAATGAAGAAAATAAAGGGTGGATTTTTTTCGAAGGAAAAAATGTTTGAAATTGCCAGATGCAGAATAAAGGCGGTTAAAAAATTTGGAAATGATGGCAAAATATTGTTCTTTGATGAAAATGGGCTGAGATATTCCACCCTGCCGGAAGTGGCAGAATACAGGGCAAAAAGAATAGGAGGAGAGATGATAGCCGACATGGGATGTGGGGTGGGTATCCAACTTCTTTACTTTTCATATTATGCCAAAAAATGTTATGGTGTGGAGATGGATGGATTAAGGGCATCTCTTGCAAAATTGAACCTTATGGTTAAAGGAGTAAAAAATGTGGAGGTAATGGAAGGTGATGCCCTGGACGATGAAATATTTTATGGTGTGGATGTGGACACCATATTCTGCGACCCCTCCAGAAAACCAGAGGAGAGGGCAAGAAAATTTGAAACTCTTTCTCCAAATCCATTAAAAATATATGAGATTTACAGAAAAAAGACGGACAGAATGGCTTTTGAATTGCCCCCTCATATTTCTAAAAAGGAAATAAAAATAGAGGGAGAGAGGGAATATATATCCTTCAACTTCAGGTTGAACCGCCTCGCCCTTTATACAGGGAACATTGCAGAATGCAATGTTTCTGCTGTTTCCCTTCCATCCATGGAGAGGGTGAGCAATGAAGATGAGGGCTTGGAAATCAAAAAATCCAATGAAATAATGGATTATTTATATGAAGTGGATACCACAATAATAAAGGCGGAATTGCTGAAAAATCTCTGTGGAAAAATAGGTTTTGAAGGAGTTATATTAAAAGAAGGGAAGCGATACATCCTTTCCTCAAAATCCATTTATTCTTCAAATTTTCTTAAAACATACCATGTTATGAAGGTATGCAATTTTTCATACTCAAAAATAAATAAGGAGCTTAAAAAATTGGGTGCGGGAAAAGCCATACCCCGTTTCTCTCTCAGCCCCGATAAATACTGGAATATAAGGAATATCATTGAAGATGGGCTGGAAGGGGAGAAGAGATATTATGTATTCAGGATCGATGGCAAGGCAGTCATATGCCTTCTATCCAGCCAAAAACATGATTTAGCATGAAAAAGGCAAGCAATATTAAAAAGATGCCTATGAGAAGTTTTGTATATGCATATTTTTTCATATGCTCTTCTCCCATGGTGGCAGAAGATTTTCCCTTATGGAAAAGAAAGAGAATCAGGAGAAGGGGCAGAACAAACATCAAATTATAGATGAGGAGATAGATGAATGCAATTATCCTCAGCGAAGAAGAACTTTCTATTACTGTAATGACTGGAAGCAGAATCTGACCCGTGCAGGCAAATTCAAGGGCGGAGATGGCAAATCCAGCAGAAAATGCTATGATGGCGAGAATGCTGACTTTTCTGTCCTCTGCTATTTTTCCTATTATCCTCCCTCTCCTTTTCTTTATGAACATGGGCAATTGCAAAACAGCCTTTCTTCCTTTTCTTACTGCAAAGAAATCCATTATGTTGAAAGCCCCTATTACCAGCGCAGATATACCTATGGCTATATCCAGGTATATGGAAACAAATTTCCTTATAACATTCAAAAACTCAAGGAGTCCAAGCCCAATCAGGAGGTAGGAGATGTATATGCCTATGGTGAAAGAAAGCCCCACCAAAAGAAGAGCATTTCTCCTCATTCTTTCCATATATGCAATGAAAAATATTATGGTGGCGAAGGCGCATGGGTTTATGCCATCCAGAAGCCCCCCGATTATGACAAAGAGAAGGATGTTACTGAGTAAACTTTCTTTGTTAACCTCTCCGACAGAAGGGCATGGAATTCCTGAGCCAAGATGAGATTTTATCTCTTTCTCCAATTCTGAGAATTGAACCTCGCTGTAGAAATATTTATTTCCAATGAAAATGTTGGCACTATGGTATCTTGTTATATTGTATGCTGCTCCATATTCAAGGAGTAGTTCCCTATTCTTCTTTTCCACGGTGTCATATTCCTTTATATCAAGAGGATAGATATTCGATAGGGCTTCAAGACGTGCTTTCATTCTCATACACGAAGGGCAGGTGGATGTATAAAAAAATACAATGCAAATCTTCTTTTCCACATATTTTGGAGGAAACTCAATACCCAGCAATTCATACTTTTTCGCCTCCTCCACTACATAAGATAGGTTATAAAGGGAGAGGGGATAAGATTTTTCTCCTATTACAATCAGAGGAGTTTCATTACCATTGAACTTTCTAAATATGCTTTCATTTTCCTTCCTGCTCACATCTATTTTATCCATTCTCAAAAATTTTATATTTTTTTCCATAGTTGTTTCAATATTCTCCACAGGCTCATTTTTTGAAGAATTGTAAAAAAGAATGACGGAAACGGGCTTTGGGTAAATAATTTTCCCATCTTTTATGGGGTATTCCACATCATAATTTTTCAACTCTTCAATGATTTCCAGAATTTTCTCCTTTTGTTTTTCCACCTTCTTTTCATCCCCCAGATAAAACCATGCGTTGGCAACAAAAAGAACGGGAATGTCCATTGGTGATTTGTATGCATATGATATATTCTCAAAAAGAGAATTGTTTTCTTTATACTGGAAAGGAGAACGGCTCACCTTATATTTTTCAATCTCCACAAAGGAATAGTTCTCTATTTCCTTAATAAAAGGCTCCATTTCGTGGCACATTTGACAGTCGTCGGAATAAAAATATGCCATCCTCACATCTGCTTTTGCGAATGCTGGAATAAAAAATAGGAGGATTAATGCATACACCAATGCCCTTTTCATCTATCCTGTATTTTTTTGCCCTTAAAAACGTTTATTAAACTATATTTTCATACATTTCTACAATTTCTTCATATTTTCCCTGATTTATAATGCATCCAGGGTCAGGGGCTAAGTAATCGCCGAAATAGCCATATGCCCTCGCCCTGCACCCTCCGCAATGATATCTGTATGGGCATCTTCCACAACTTTCTTTCAGTAAATCCTTGTTGCGTAATTCATTCAGCACTTTATTGTTTTTCCACAACTCTTCAAAATCGGTTTCTTTTATATTTCCAATTTTTAGCGGGAAAAAGACACATGGTTCCAGGGCTCCATTTGGTCTCATTGCCATATAGAAGCGACCTGAACCGCAACCCCCTATGAATTCTGCCAGTGCTTCCAGTTTTCCAGAGAGATGGGCTGCGTAGAAATGGGTAGGCATTATCAATTCATTTTTCCTTTCCTTTCTCTCCTCCTGCAATGCCACTCTGGCAAACTGTGGGGCTGTGGAAAGAAGGCTGACTGATGTATTCTTCATCTTGTGATATATCATTTTGAGGAGTTCCTCCCTTTCTTCTGGAGAGAGGTCATTTTCCACTATGAATTTTCCCCTCCCAGTGGGAACGAAATTGTAAAGCATTAGCCCTTTTACCCCCAGTTCTTCAGCCAGATCTATTATCTTTGGTATTTCCCTGTAGTTATGTTTTGTTGCTGTTGTGGCTATCTCAACAAAAAATCCCTCCTTAACAGCATTTTTTATTCCATTTATTGTCCTCTCGAACGCCCCTTCTATGCCTCTAAAGGAATCATGCACCTCTGCCGTTGCCCCATCAAGGCTTATCTGAACAAATTTTATCCCTGCTTCCTTCATCTTTTTAGCCATCTCCTCTGTTATTAAAGTTCCATTGGTGGCTACGGCAACATACATTCCTTTATCTGATGCATACTTAGCCAGTTCAAATATGTCATGCCTCACCAGCGGTTCACCGCCTGAAAAAGCAATGGCTGTCACCCCAGCCCTGTCAAAAATATCTATGGCGCGCTTCGCCTCCTCGGTGGTCAACTCGTCCTTCAGTGCTTTTCCAGCATTGGCATAACAGTGCTTGCATTTTAGATTGCAGGCATAGGTAACATCCCATACAATGAGGTAGGGGGCGCCCGACGTAAATGGACGGCGAATCCCGAATAAAGCAATGCCCTTTATGGTAGAAGCAAGTGCCTTTGCCCAGAATGGGTCATTGAATTTTTCCTTTATTTCCTCCTCATCCATCCCCAGCATCTCTCCTCCTTTCATCAGGAACTTCCTGAGTATTCTTTCAGCCAGTTTGCAGTTAAAACATGCATCCTTCCTCTGCCCTGTAAATAGTTCGATGGCAACCTCTATCCTGTTTTTTCCGTCCTTCCCGCAATACTTACTCAAGGAGGCAAGTATTTTTCTGGAGAATGGATTTCCAATGGTTGTTTCCAGCAATCTTACAACATTTACAGCATCCATTTTTTCACCTCAAATCGCCTCCTCATTCTTTTTCATATACTCCAGCAAATCCTCAACTTTTATAATCAAATTTGATAATCTTTTTTTATAATTATTTTTTACGCCGTTTATATTTTTCTTCAAGTCATTTAGAATGTTAATCAATCTTTTTCTCTCATTTTCCATCATCCTGACAAAATCTATGTTGGCTGAGTAAATGCTCAATTTTCCTTTCTTATATTTTTTTATAAATCCCATCCTGCTCAAAAAATTCAATACATTTATGACTGTTGAGTAGGCATAGCCAGTATACCCTGCCAGTTCCTTGGCACTCATTTCACCATTCACGGCAAGAGATGCCATAATCTTCGCCTCCGCCTGGCCGAATCCATAATGTTGCATTATGTTCGCCACCCCTTCTTCAATCTTTTTTATCATTATTATGATAAATTAAATATTTATATAAATAAATGTCCCATCCAATATGGTTATGCCCTTGCATTAATTTTTTGCTTTTAAGGCATCCTTTATTATTTTTTCATGGTCGAAGGCGAGAGGTGGTAAGTCATTTAAATCAAAGAATTTTGCATCTGAAGCATCATCCCCGCCCCTTGCCTCTCCTTCTCCTTCCAGCAGAAAAACAATGGATATGGTATGTCCTCTGGGGTCTCTCTCCGGCTCCGAATATACACCCACAAGTTTTTTTATTCTTGCCTTTATTCCAGTTTCCTCCTCAAACTCTCTGAGGACAGCATCCTCCACCTTCTCTCCATATTCAACAAATCCACCTGGCAGAGCCCATTTTCCCGAGAAGGGCTCATTCCTCCTCTTTATGAGAAGGATTTTACCATTTTTTATGAGAACGCCATCCACCGTTATGCTTGGCTTCATGGTATCAGTGCCAGAACCTTCTCATTTGCCTCCGTCTCCTTTCCGATACCATTATAGGCAATTGCTTTTATTTCATGCATTCCAATGGCAAAACTTTTCCATTTCCAGGTAAAGGGTTTATCATAGTCGGTGTATTCCAGTTTTCCATCCAGATAGAACTCCACATGATGAATACCATTTCCTTCCACAGTCACATCAATTTTTCCAATTACTATGGAAAAGTTCATGTTTGTATGTAAAAAGGTGTTATTGAAAAGATAGATACCCCCTTTCTCAGGCTTTGTAATTGTTGCATTTGGAGAAGAGAAATCAAAGAGGCAATAGCTGTCTGCCACGTCAGGAGCATTTTCCGTGTAATTTTCCTTCTTCAGGATGGTATAAAACTCATAGTATCCATCTTCCTCTGGAGAAAATTCCCATTTATAGGGTGGTTTTTCAATGCTTCCATAGAGTTTCCATCTACCTCCAATATTGGTTTTCTTTCTGTAATATAGGTCTACAGTGCCATTATCACTTACCATGGCTGAAATAGTAACAGATGAATCGGAAAATTCTTTATCCACCGTTGCCCTTGATGTAAGGGGCATTGGAGGGAATTCTATTGTGGGATCTCCCATTAAATTATATTCCATCACGGTGAGCAAATCCTCCTTTCCCATGAATGGAATATGGCTTACATATGATTCCTTAGCAGCAGCAAACATCTCTCCAACTCTTGTATTATCATCATAATATGCCCTGAAAAATGCCTTATCCAGATACCCACTCAGTCCTGATTTTATGGCACTACCGAGATAAACATACGCCACCCTGCTACTCCCTGCATATGCTATCCCTCCTCCTCCAGGATTCAGAAGAAACATCTCGCCCAAGCAATCTTCACCATCAAATTCATTGGTGGAGCAAGCCATGGCAAAGGCAACAGGCATAAATGAGTTATGAAGCAGGGATAAATCACTTATGGTGAAATGCCCTGCATTCCAGCCCATGCCGCCGGGATTTCCATGGGAGGCAAAGTTTACCATCATCACTCCTTTATTAATTTCTTCTGATATTTCTCTTTCATTTGCCTCTCCATCTCTTTCATAATCATCGGTTTCGTATAACTTTATGGTATCAATGTTTATCTCATTGCTCACCACCTCTTTTAAATACTCTCCTTCTCTGGTATCCGTATCCCAGAAAAGTTCCACACCCACCATGAGTGCCTTGGCGGGAGGCGTGGTATAGCCTGTTATTCTTTTTATCAAAAGATTCAAATCGGCGGTGGAACTGGCTGGCAATCTGCCAACATAAACATCAGGATATAAATCTGGCTTATCATCGCTTCTTTCTCCAAATTTCCCATCTCCGTCTCTATCCCAGGAAGAGAAGGAACCATTGGCATTATATATATCTGAATAGTATAAATCTGCTGGTGTTGTTGGTATATCATTTATGCCAGTATCCACATATCTTACAGGCATTTTTTCCGCATCTCCAACAAGCATCACATATTTTATTCCCCATGTTTCAATAGCATCTTTAATGAAATATTTTATTTTCTCCGCCTCATCTTTCCCCTGAACAGCGAAATACTTACCTCCATATATTTCATTCAACCCCACCAAAACAGTTGAAATTCCATTCTTATCCTTGTATTCTTTCAAAGATTGT
>CAZTWM010000015.1:0-14063 GCA_964617935.1 uncultured Thermoplasmatales archaeon
CCTTGGAAAAGAAATGCGGGTGCGGGATAAATTCTCCTTTAATAGAAAAAATAGGGGGAAGGAGAGCAGATTCCATAGTCCTTCCATCTGGAAGAATAATCCCACCTTCTTCTATAACAGGAATACCTGCAAAGGTTATGGAAAAATTGGGAACAAAAAAGATAATTCAATTTCAGATAGTACAGAAAAGTGAAAGGGAGGTGGACATTCTTGTGGTGGTTGATGAAGATTTGAGAAATGTTGGACCAGAAATGGGGGAGATATTTAAGGAAATGAAGAAGAAGTTTGAAGAAAGATTCAATGGAGAAATAAAGGTGGATATAAGGGAAGTGGAGGAAATAGAAAAACCAGAAAATCTGGATACGCCCCCACCTGTGGTCACCTCCATGGTGAGGGTGGAATAGCAAAAAGTTTTTTTGCGATGCACTATTACACTGGGATATAGATGAAGGTAAAGAGGGCGCTGGTTAGCGTTTATGATAAAACAGGACTGGAAGAATTCTGCAGTCTTCTTAAAAGAAATGGAGTGGAAATATATGCCACTTCCGGAACAAAAGATTATTTGGAGAAGCATGGTATAGGGGTAGAAGGGGCAGAAAAATACACCGGTTTTTCTCAACTCCTTGAGGGGAGAGTGAAAACCCTGAGCACATCCATTCATGCAGCCATTCTTGCGAGAGAGGAGGAAAGAGAGAAAATGGAGAGGGAAGGCATACCTCCCATTGATATGGTTGTATGCAACTTTTATCCCTATGAATTTGGTATAGAAGGCATGGACATAGGGGGACCTGCTATGGTAAGGGCGGCAGCAAAGAACTGGAAGCATGTTGTTGTCATATCTCACCCAAGTCAGTATGGAAGGGTGAAGGAATATGTGACAAAGGGATTTGATGAGGATGTGAGAAAACAACTTGCCATTGAAGCAATCGAAAGAACATCCTACTATGATGCCATGATTTTAAAGAAATATGGGCTGGAATTTCCCCATTTATTGTGCGTTCCATATGTAAAGAAAAAAATCCTGAGGTATGGAGAAAATCCTCATCAAAGGGCAGCCTTTTATGTTGAAGAAGGAATTAAACATGCATGTATAGCCAATGCCATCCAATTACAGGGGAAGGAAATTTCCTACAATAATATCCTGGATGCCAACCATGCCATTGAATGTGTGAAGGAGTTCGATGAACCTACTGCGGTGATAGTGAAGCATGCCACCCCCTCTGGGATAGCCTCCGCCTCCAATCTCTTTGATGCATGGAAACATGCATATGAAACGGATGTTTATTCTCCTTTTGGAGGGGTTGTTGCCATGAACAGGGAAATAGATGAAAAGGTGGCGGAGGAGATGAGCAAAATATTCCTTGAGGTGATAGTAGCCCCCTCATTCAGTGATGAAGCCAGGGAGATATTCAAAAGAAAAAGGAATCTGAGGCTTCTGGAATTAAAGGGGCTTGGAGAGGAAAAGAGGAAGGCTGGCATGGAATTGAGAAGTGTGGATGGCGGACTCCTGGTTCAGGAAAGGGATGTGAAAGAAATAAGTCCCGAAGAATGGAAGGTGGTGAGCGAGAAAAAGCCCAGCAGGGAGGATATTGAGTCAATGGTTTTTGCTGTGAAATGTGTTCGCCATGTGAAGTCCAATGCCGTGGTTTTTGTTAAAGGAAAAAGGACTGTTGCCATAGGTGGCGGGCAGACGGCGAGGGTGGATGCAACATTCATAGCAACCCATAAGGGCGGAGAGAGAATAAAGGACTCCATAATGGCTTCCGATGCCTTCTTCCCATTCAGAGATGCTGTGGATGTGGCGGCAGAAGCGGGGGTAAAAGCCATAGTTCAGCCAGGAGGTTCAATAAGAGATGAGGAAGTAATCAGGGCAGCAAATGAATATGGAATAATAATGGTTTTCACGGGGCAGAGATGTTTTTTACATTGAGTTATTCCCTTTCAACCATGAAATATAACTTTACCCTTGCCTGATACATCTTTATTTCATCGTTTTCCATCAGCACTTCAAAATCCAGTATTTCCACTCTCCTTATGTTGCGGAGCGTTTTCTTTGCCTCATCAATAGCATGCTTTACAGCCCCCTCAAAACTTTCTGTGGAAGAGCCAACCAGTTCAATAGCCTTTATAACGTTCATGTTAATAATCCCTGGCTGATATAAAAAACCCACGTTTCCGCGCGTATCACTTGTCCAATAATATGGGACAGTAAAATTTTTTTTATTTTATGCATTACACCATCATGAAGTTAAAATACTTGGGGCATTCCTGCTTTGTTATAGAGGGGAAGGAAAGAGTGGTGGTGGATCCATTCATAAGAGATAACCCCCTTTCTCCTGCAAAAGTGGAGGAAGTAAGGGCTGACATAGTGGCAATAACACATGGCCATAGAGATCATCTCGGAGATGGGATAGAAATAGCAAAAAATAATGATGCAACCTTGGTGGCAATACATGAGATTGCCGTCTATGCTGCAAGCAAAGGTGTTAAGGCAGAGGGGATAAACATGGGGGGAGGGGTTAAAGTGGGCGAAACAGAGATTTACATGGTTCAGGCTTGGCATTCTTCCGGCATAGATGAAGCAAATTATACTCTTTCCACCTCTCCCGCTGGATTGATAATAAAATCTGATGCCACAATTTATCATGCTGGAGACACCTCCCTCTTCTCAGACATGAAACTCATAGGAGAGTTATACAAGCCCCAGGTGGCTCTCCTCCCCATAGGTGGAAGATATACCATGGATGTGCGCCAGGCAGCCATGGCGGCTGAAATGGTAGGGGCAAAAATCAGCATACCCATGCACTACAATACATTCGATGCCATAAAGCAGAATCCAGAGGAGTTCAAAAAACTGGCTGAAGAGAGAGGAAGAAAGGTGGTTATTCTCCGCCCTGGAGAGGAACTTGAATTAGATTAATCCTCTTTCCTCAAGAATCTTCATGCATTCCTCAACAATTTCCTCCTTTTCCCTATCTGCCTCTATAACAACAAACCTTCCCTTTTCCTTTAAAGCCATTTCCATATAATTTTTCTGCACTCTCTCCAGGAATTCTTTATACTCATATACTGCATGTTTTCTTCCCTCTATTCTATTCATCGCCTTTTCGGGAGATATGTGGAGTAAGAAGGTTATATCTGGGATGAGCATAAAAGGAGAATGAGTTGCTCTGAGCCATTCTTCAGCATTTTTTATATCCAGATGCTCCTTCTGATAGGCAAAGGTTGAATCCATGAATCTGTCGCATATGACAATCTTGCCCTGAGAAATCCATTTTTTTATTTCCTTTATATGCTCATTCCTGTCTGCCATGAAAAGAAGGGCAATGGTTATGGCATTTCTTTTTTCCTCCATTGCTTTAGTAACAGTCTTTCCTATCCATGAGTCGGTAGGTTCAAAGGTGAGCACTGATTTTTCACCCAGTTTTTCATGGAGCATTTTTGCAATGGTTGTTTTACCCGAGCCATCTATTCCCTCAAAGGTTATGAATTTTCCATCCATTGAATTAAATAAAGGATTAGAATTTATTTTTGTTGTTTTTGAAATCATATTCTTCTGAAACCCCTTTCCATGAAGGAAATAAGGGAGTAAAATTGACATTTCAGGGGATGCAAAAAGGATTCGTTTCCTTCCACCTTCACCCTCCTTTTCATTATTTCATCAATCACCTCATCAACACTTTCCCCATCCACTATTGTATATGTCTTCCCCATTTCCCATAAATTATGGCCATCGCTTCCTGCAGTAAAGGGCAGACCCTTTTCCTCCACATATTTCATTGATTTTCTGTTTTGAATGGGGAAGTTTCTGCCATTCATGGCTTCCACGGCATCGGTTTTTATTTGTGGCTTGGAAAATCGAAATGGGTGGGCAAGTATGGCTATCCCTCCCTTATCATGTATTTCCTCCACCACTTCCCTGCTAATCCTGCTTTTTATCTCTTCTTCTATCCCGAAAGCAAGTATATGTCCTTTTTCTGTATTAATCTCCTCACCAGGGATTATCAAAAAATTTTTTATCTCATTCTTTGCTTTCATCGCCCCTTTTATGGTATGATGGTCCACTATTGCCATTCCTTTAAAACCCATTTTTTTGAGATATTTAGCAATTTTTTCTGGCTTTTCCTTACCATCGGCAGAATAACAGGTATGGATGTGGAGGTCGAACATGAAATCTTATTTTTTGCCCCTATTAACCTTTTTCCCTATGGCTCTTACAACCACCAGAAGAGCATCTTTTCCTTCATATTTTATCTTCTTTGACATAAGTTCCACTTCCCTTATGCTTCCATCACTGAATATCGCCTTGTATTTTCTGGGTTTCATTTCTATCTTTCCCTTCAGCATTTTTTCATATGCATCTGCCAGTCTTTTCTTATCCTCCTCTGGTACAAAATCCAGATAATGTTTCCCCAAAACATCCTCTGCTTTATAACCTGTGACCGTTATTCTTCTATTAACAAATTTTATTTTTTCATCCTGCACAACCATTATGCTATCAAACAATTCATTTATAAGTTGTTCATAAAGTTCCCTCAATCTTCTTTCTCTCTCAATCAAATAATTCTTTACTGTCACATCTTTAGCGGTTCCAACATACATATTATTATTTATCTTTGTCACATCCAGTAGCAAATCAATTTTTTTACCATCTCTTCTTACTGCCTTTACCTCTTCGTTTCTAAGTCCTCCTCTTTTTATTTTTTTCTGCAGATTTTTATCTTCAAAAAACTTTGAAACATCCCTTCCCACCACATCCTCTATCCTTGAATATCCAAAATGGTCTAAGAATTCTTTATTGCAATATTTCATTTTATAACTACTGGAAAAAAGGAAGGCTATGCAATTCATCTTTTCAAATATCTTACCGTATGTCCCTTCATCTGCTGCGGATATGCTCTGTATTTTCTTTACTAAGAGAGGAACATCGACACTTCTCAAAAAATCCTCCCTTAATTCTCGTTTTATTTCCTGAACATGCAGACGAATTGCTTCTTTACAAAAATCGGCGACGCTGCTATATCCCATATCAGGATTTTCTTCCAAGATTTCCTGAAGTTTATCATATAGTTCCTTTGGAAGGGATATGGTACTGTATTTTATCATTGTATTTCCATAATGGATAATTATATTTAAGATTTATTGTCTTCGATGAACAAAATTGTTCTATCAGAACAATTTTGTTCTCACAGAACAATCATCTTACAGGGTAGCCGTCCTCCACATCCCCATCTATTTTTACCTCTCCTACATCATCACACAAAAATCTGTCTTTATAAACTATTTTGCCATTTTTGCTGAACATTTTTATTTTTTTAAAATCCTCAAATGGGACTTCACTGTCTGGCTCTGTCTCAATGCCCTCCACATAAACCCTCTCACCTTCCTTTGCGTTAGGAATGAGTAGAAATGCTCTTCCACCTTTATCGACAGCCAGGAGCATTCCATTGGATTCCATACCTCTTATTACCGCTTTCTTAAGATTTGAAACAATAACTATTTTCTTTCCAATAAGCTCCTCCTTGGAATACCACGGCTTTATCCCCGCCACTATCTGCCTCCTCCCCATTTCTCCCACATCAATTTTGATGACATATAATTTATCGGCATTTGGATGATTTTCTACCTCCATTATTTTTGCCACCCTTAAATCTAATCGGGAAAATGGATCCCTTTCTTCCTGCACTATCTCCTTTATATCAAGTTTGCTGAAAAGAGGATATGGTCTCTGTATCATTCTTTCCTCCATTTCTGATATTTCTCCCCACCCCTGCTGATGTATGCTCCTCTCATACCCCATCATTTTCCATATTTTATCTGCTGTTTGAGGCATATAGGGGGCGGAGGCAATTGCAAGGATTCCGACAATCTGAGTGCATACATTCATGACGCTTCCGCATCTTTCCTTATCCTCTTTTATAAGCTTCCATGGTTCGCTTGAATTCATATACCTATTCCCACTCTGTGCAATCCTCATAATTTTTTTCATTCCTTCCTTGAACTGACATTTCTCTATATGCTCTCCAATTTCACGAAAATCTTTCTTAACATCATTCAGCACTTCCTCGTCATATTCTCCCTTTTTCGTGTAGGGAGGTATTTTTCCAAAGTTTTTGTGTATAAAACTCAGAACCCTGTGGATAAAATTGCCATAGATGGCAACGAGTTCATTATTTATTTTGGCAACGAAATCATCCCATCTCCAGTCGGTATCCCTTTTCTCTGGCATGTTTATGGAGAGATAATATCTTATCATATCAGCATCAAATTTTTTGAGTATATCAGGAATCCATATTCCTATCCCTCTTGACTTGGAGAACTGCTCACCCGAAAGGGTGAGATATTCATTGGCTGGCACGTCATAGGGAAGATTCAGCCCTCCATGTCCCATGAGCATGGCGGGCCATATGATTGTATGGAATGGTATATTATCCTTTGCGAGAAAATAATAATGTCTTGCCTCTTCCATCCACCATTTTTTCCATTCATCGGGTTTACCATTCTTTTCAGCCCATTCCATGGATGCCGATAAATATCCTATCACTGCGTCAAACCAGACATATATTCTTTTATTTTCATAACCTTCCAAGGGCACTTCCACACCCCATTCAAGGTCACGTGTTATGGCTCTATCCTGCAATCCTGATTTTATGAAATTTATTGTGAAATTCAGAACATTGTCTCTCCAGTAATCCTTGTCCTTCAGCCATTCCAGAAGTTTGTCCTCGAAGGCGGAGAGTTTGAAAAACAGGTGTTCCGTTTCTTTAAGAATGGGGGTGGAGCCACATATCTTGCATTTAGGTTCAAGGATTTCGTTTATTTCCAATGTCCTCCCGCACTCCTCACACTGGTCTCCTCTTGCCCTTCCATGGCAATAGGGGCATATACCCTCCACATATCTGTCGGGGAGAAAGCGATTGCATTGATTGCAGTAGAAAGCATGAACCTTCTTTGGATATATATATCCATTCTCATACAGTTTAAGGAAAAAATTTCTCACCACATTTTTATGGAATGGATTGCTCGTCCTTGTGAAATTTTCAAATTTTATTCCCAGTTCCTCCAGATTTTTCTTATGCTCTTTATGATATCTATCCACTATCTCCTGAGGATTCACGCCTTCCTTTTCAGCGGTTATGGTTATGGGTGTTCCATGCTCATCGCTTCCAGAAACCATCAGAACTTCGTTGCCCTTCATCCTGTGATATCTCGCAAATATATCTCCAGGAAGGAGGCAGCCAACCACTGTTCCCAAGTGAAGTGAGCCGTTGGCATAGGGCCATGCAACACCCACGAATATTCTCTCCATAGAGGTATATGTTTCCTTATTTAAAAATTTCATGCAAAAGGACGATTACTTTTTAAAATCATTCTCATATTCTTTATAATGCCCATTTTTGTCATACAGAGACATCATGCCCGCCGCCTCCATTATGACCTCCGCTTAGAGATGAATGGAGTGTTGAGGAGCTGGGCAATTCCCAAGGTGCCGCCAAAAAAGCATGGGGTGAAGCGGCTTGCTATTCCAACAGAAGACCATGAAATGGGTTATGCTGACTTTGAGGGCATAATACCTGAGGGAATGTATGGTGCGGGAAAGGTTGAAATATGGGATAAAGGGGAGTATGAAATGGATGAAAAGGAGGAGGACAAACTTGCCTTTTACCTCTATGGAAAAAAACTCCAGGGGAGATACTGCCTGGTAAAATTTAAGGAAGGAAAATGGCTCTTTTTCAAATGCTGATTCAGAAAAATTTTTGTTATTTTATGAATTAAAATTCAATGGATAAAACTACCCTTCTTATAATAGGGCTTGGTATATCCGTTCTGCTTATCTATACCGGAATAACCATCCTATACAAAAACATTATTTCACGTGAAGGAAATGATTTGAAGAAGGTTGTGGAGAATTCCTGGTCGGTGGAAATTTGCTCAAAAAATGATTCCTGTAACATAATAACCTTCCTTATAGATGAAGGAGGGAATTTCAATATGAATGAAATTGAATGGAGGATGCAGGGGAAAAATGATTCCCATGCCTTTTATATGGCGGCAATCAAGAAAAGCAGGAGAGAATTTACAGATTATACTCTCCATATGGATAAATATCATGAAATATACTGGTATGACTCCATTAAAGATGGGGTGATAGGAAAGGGAGATTTTATAAAGGTAAAAGCCCCTTCCGATGGAGAATATTATTTAATGGCTTTCTGGAAGAATTTTCCTGTTTTAATCACAGAGGATTTTCATTATTGAATTGGTTAACAAATCTGTCAGAACCTCCTGCCTGTTGCTCATTCTTTCAAGAGGTTTCATGAACAAAAACAAAGCATTTATAATCCATCCAAATCATTTTCATGCACCAGGAGATAATAAAAATTTTGAGAAAGGAATATCCAGATGTTAAGGGAACAGCACTCCATTATACAAACCCGCTCGAACTTTTAATAGCCACCATCCTATCTGCACAGACAACGGATGAGAGAGTGAATATGGTTACCAAAAAGTTATTCAAAAAATATAGAAATGCTAGGGATTATGCTTCTGCCCCTCTGGAGGAGTTACAGCAATTCATCAGCAGTATTAACTTCTACAAAAATAAGGCGAAATATATAAAGGAGGCGTGCAGGATGATAGAGGAGAATTATGGAGGAAAAGTGCCCGATTCCATGGAAGAATTGACAAAATTGCCGGGGGTGAGCAGAAAAACTGCAAATGTTGTTTTATCCAATGCTTTCAGGAAGGATGAGGGGATAGTGGTGGACACACATGTGATGAGGCTGAGCCGCCGCCTCGGTTTAACCGATGAGGAAAAAAGGGAGAGGATAGAGGAAGATTTGATGAAGAAATTCCCCAAAAATCAATGGTTTGAAATTTCCAATTTACTTATAGCACATGGAAGAAGGGTGTGCAGGGCAAAAAAACCCATGTGCGAGAAATGTGTCCTCAGGGAGATATGTCCCTATTACGCTTCAATGAAAAAACATGGTTTTATGGAAACAGATGCATAATTTTATTTATCATTACCCATATTTCAGCAAGAATGAGCATAGAAGAAGAAATAAAACGACTTGAGGAAGAAATCAAAAATACCCCCTATAACAAGGCGACCGAGCATCACGTAGGAAAACTGAAGGCGAAACTCGCCAGATTGAAAGAGGAGGCAAAAAAGGGCAAATCGGGCAGAGGACATGGTTTTTTTGTGAAGAAGTCGGGAGATGCAAGCGTTGCCATCATAGGTCCTCCTTCAGTTGGTAAATCCACTCTCCTTAATTTACTCACAAATGCAAAAAGCAGAATAGGTGAATATGGTTTCACAACAACGGAGATAATTCCCGGAATGATGGATTATGAAGGATGTAAAATACAATTACTTGATTTGCCAGGAATAATATATGGGGCATCGGCAGGCAAAGGAAGGGGGAAAGAAGTCATAGCCATGGCAAGGGTTGTCGACCTCATTTTAATAATGGTGGATGTTTTCACCATAGGAGAAATTGATTATATAAAGCAGGAGTTAAAGGATGCTGGAATAAGAATAAACAGGAAAAAGCCCGATGTTATAATAAAGAAGAAAGATAGAGGGGGAATAAACATTGAGTTTGCCAAAAAATGTAATTTAAGCGAGGATGTGGCTAAGGGGATAATAATGGAATATATGAGCAATGCAGATGTGGTGATAAGGGATGATATTACAGCCGATGAACTAATAGATGTAATTTTGGGTAACAGGGCTTATCTGCCCGCCATTGTAGCGGTAAACAAAATAGATTTGAAAGATATTAAGGCAGATGTTGATATGGATGTTGTTTATATCTCTGCAAAAAGTGGTTATGGGGTTGAAGAACTTAAGAAGAAAATATTTGAAAAACTGGAACTTGTGAGGATATATCTAAAGCCAGAGGGGAAAAAGGTGGAGAAGAAGCCCATGGTTCTGAAAAAGGGAGCAACCATAAGAGATGTTTGTCTTCGTCTCCATAGAGATTTTGTGAGGGATTTCAGATATGCTGTTGTAAGCGGACCTTCTGCTTCTTTTCACGGGCAGAGAGTGGGTCTGAATCATGAGGTAATGGATGGAGATGTGGTTACCATTATTTCCCGCTGATTTTTTCCTTCCTTATCTCATCAATCATCTCATATGCATATCTTATATGGGGAATGGTTATTGATCCACCAACTATCATCGCCACTTCCATTGCTTCGTGAAGTTCCTCATCACTATAACCCAACTCTATGCATCTATCGAGATGGTAAAGAATGCAGTCATTGCACCTCATGACTATGGAGGCAACCAGCCCCATCATCTCCTTTGTTTTTGCAGGAAGTTTTCCATCCATGTAAACACCGCTGTCGAGAGAGAAGAATCTTTTGGTAATCAGCCCGCCCTCTTTCATTATTTTCTCATTTATCCTGCGGCGATACTCCACAAATTCTCTGTATTTCATGGAATTAATCTTTTGTAACCTTTATATCCTTTATCTTTTCCTTATCTCCTATCTTTATGTCGATGGTTCCTTCATAGGTATAATGGATTGTTTCATTTCCTATGTTTTCAGTATAATCCACACTCACCTTATAGGTGGACGGATATAACTGGATGGAATATGTTCCATTTATGCCCGTGGAAGTGGAACTGTTTCTGGCGTTTTTATCAAGAGCATTTATCAAACTGAATTTAACAGTGGCTCCAATTATTGTTTCATTTTCATCTCTTTTTCCATTTCCGTTCTCGTCATACCAGACAGTCCCATCAACCTTTACCTTTGAAGGAATTAATGAGATGTTGTGCCATACCGTCTTTCCTGGTTCAATGCCCACGTTTTCTCTTGTGGCATCATATCCCTCCTTTATAGCAGTGGCAGAATATGTGGATGGAAGGAGGTCTTTCACTTCATATTTACCATTGGAAGATGTGGAAACTTCATTGTCTCCTATTCTCACCTTTGCCTTTACAGGAGTGTCTATGCTTGAATTATAAATTCCATTTCCATCTTTATCCCAGAATACTATACCCTTTACATTCCCTTTCTTAATTTCCACTGTTCCAATGTCCCTTACCCATGAAGTGGTGCGTGTTGCTTCTCCTTCTGTAATGGGGGCAAATTCTCCTGTTCCATTGAAAGTTATTTCTTTGAGCAATACATTTCCAGAATAAAAGGAGAGGGTTATATTTCCTGCAGGAGCAATGACGCTAAATTCTCCCTTTTCGTTGGTTATTTCAACATCATGAGGTATTTTTTCTATGGTTCTTTCAAGTGTCTGTCCTCTAAATCCCATCTTTAATGTCTGCTTGAAATCATCCCTTACCATTACCATAACGTTTTTCATGGGCTCGCCGTTGCTTTCCACCACACCTTCTATCTTAGCCCCCTCGTAATATTTTGCTATCACCACAGCAGGCATTCCTGCGCATAAACTTGCTCTTGTGAAATAAAGTCTTTTGGTATCATTTACGGGCGAGAGATATTCTATCACAAAATGTTTCAGATATGCCGTTGGATTGTAATAATAATTCCCTTCTCCACCAAGCGGATTATTCTGATTATCTGTCCAGAATGGAATGAGTCCACTCCTTGATAAATTTTCGAACATCTGTTTGGGAACGGGACCGAGATAAACCCTGTAGACCATGCTGGTATAAAATTTATCCTTTCTCTCCACATAGGGCTGGAATTTTCCATATATATCCGTTATCTCTTTCTGTGTCATGCTTTTGGTTAAATTTCTTACTTCATCAGGGGTGAATTTTTTATTTGTTTTTTCAGAAACATACCATAACTTGAAATAGTCATCTTCTGTGGTGTCATAACCATATGAGCCCTTGTCAGCAAGGAAAGTGAAAACATTGAATATATTCACATCATATCCTTCTACTCCATAATATCTTATACTGTTTCCAGTAACATTCTGTAATTCCCTGTATAGTGTCACTATTTTATTCTCATTGAGATATTTCATCAGCAATGTTGATGCATCGTGATATCTTGCATCATCTTCTCTCACCCTGTATTTCTCGCCCCCATATTCTGCGCCTATTATGGTGTTGTATGTGGTGTTGGTGTAATTGACAGGGTCTTCCATTATTTGAACAATATCAACACTTCTATTTCCTAAATAGTTCTTAAATACATTTCTCACCTCAGGGCTAACCTTTCCATCATTCCTTGCCATATCGCCCTCCACCAGGCGAGTAATCATTACCGTTATTGCCTCTGTTTCACTCTCGGAGGTATGGAAATTTGCTGCAGCAGGAATGCCTTCCTGGAAGTTATCAGCCACCGTGGGGTTATTTGAGATTGCCACACAGTAGAAACCATAGTCCCACCATGATATGAAGCCAGGTTTATCGCTCTCATTCATCTTTCCTGTCTGACTCCTCAGCCATTGAAAAGCATCCTGCCAGTATCTCTCGGTGCCAACGGATAGTCCAAAAGCACCCACCTTATCAGTATGAAATTTGCTCTTCATATTTGATGGGATGGAGGCATCCACCGCAAGCCATCCATTTGGAAATATTACAAATAATGCTATCAGAAGAGCCCCCGCCACATGCCTTATCTTTACTGCTTTTTTTATTCCATACCATCCTCCTCCAACCCCTTTCAATGTTTTGGCCATTGCCTTGAAATCAATTTTATCCACAAAAATCCATAAAACAGGAGCAGAAAGGATTGCTATCAGGGGTACAAGGTCATTGAGAAAACGACCTGCAACTGAGAGGAGCCAGGTTTCTATTCCAAACCATGCTATCACAACCATGTTATAACTTTTGAAACCTTTTTTATAATATCTATAAAGCAAAAGAAAGAATCCCATCCACGCCAGAAGATATATGGCGGGCCCAAAAGACATGATGGTCCTGCTGATATCAAAGGTTGATGCCTCTGCAATTGTCAGAGAAACCTTCTTTCCGTAGATACCACTCCCAAATATGATATTGGATATAGAAATAAATGGCTTGAGCCATGAAGCAGTGGACGTTCTTATTACATAAAGGAATGAGAGAACAACACCTGCAATGGCAAATAATGTGGGAATGGATAGCAACCATGGTATATTTTTCTTTCCAAGGTAAAGATATATACCTCCAAAAACTGCCACGCCTATTGGGATCATCAGTTGAACAGTGGGGGTGAATCCAAATTTCACCCATAATATGGGGAAAGAAATGAAATAGCCGAGAAACATTGCTACGAGAACGCTCCTTATTATATCTGTATTTATCTTCTTCGCAACAATATCCACAATCATTTGGAGTATGGCAAATACAGCCACCACAGCATATATGTACTGCGATGAAACCCATGTCATGGTTATGGCTGCTATGAAAATACCTGATAAAGCAGCATACAGAGTTGATTTCTTTTTATTCTCCTCCTTTAGGCTCATCATCAGAAACATGAGAACAAAGGATGAGAGGAGGAGTATGAAGGAATCATGATCGTAGAGGGCATATGAGGAGCCATGACCGGATGCCAGATGAATGGGAAGAAGAGGAATAATCCATGCCGCCATTATGCCTGCCTTCCTGTTGAAAAGCATTGATGCAATGAAATAGACAGGGATAACAAGAAGGGCACCATAAAGTGCGGGCAGAAACTGCATGGCATAGCCCAAGCCATCTGTTTCACCCATGAAAATTGAAAGAAAACTTCCAAATCCAACAGCCATCATATTGAACAATGGAGGTCTTCCGCCCGTACCTCCAATTGGATAATTCAGCAGCGGGTCCAAGCCACCATGAACACCACCCATGAAAGGATATTTTCCTGTTTCTACAGTTGTTTTCACCAGTCGCATGTTATAATAGGGGTCAGGACCTGCAAGATAAAATTTGTCTTCCAGAGACGTTGCATCTTTGTTTAGTGCTACATCCGATGTAAGGTTAAAATAGGTGTTGAGGAACAATACCATCAGAAACGCTGCACCCACCAGTAAGGCATCTATCTTTCTCATTCTAATCAGGAATGGATAAAGATTTACAAATAAATATTTTGTGGTAAAATCGGCTGTGGGACAAAAATAGAAACTACCGGTTGCTATTCTTGTTTTTGGTTATT
>CAZTWM010000016.1:0-13777 GCA_964617935.1 uncultured Thermoplasmatales archaeon
TTCATTGAGTTAATAGAAAAAACCATTTATAAATTTGTCATATAGTTGCATGGAACTTGCCAAACTCACATGGAAAGAGATAGAAAACCTTCCAAGAAACGCCATATTTTTCCTCACCATAGGGCCCATGGAGGCGCATGGTCCCCATTTGCCCGTTTCCACTGACTTTGAAGTAGCAAAAAGAGTGGAAAAGGAAGCCATGAAATTAATGGAGGAGGAGAATTTTACCTGCGTTTCCATGCCTCCGCTGCCAGTAGGCTCCTGCCATTCACTGCAGGGCTTTGCAGGAACCATATCCACAGAATGGAAAAATCTGTATGCGTTGATACATAACTCCATAAATTCAATGGTTGAGCATGGATTCAAGTATTTTGTGATAGTGAATTTTCATATGGACATGGTGCATCTCAGGGGGATATATAAAGCCATGAAGGATTTGAAGAAGAGAGGGGCAATTATTGTGGAACCCCTTTCCCCCTGTTATTTTAATGGAATTCTCTTTGAAGATATAAAAGGGGAGGTTCATGCTGATATGAAGGAAACATCACTCGCCCTTTATTTATTTCCTGAGTATGTCAGGGAATACAATTTAAAAGATTTCAGGGTAAAATTCAACATTTTGAATTCCATGAAGAAATTTAAAGATTTGGGGGCGGAGAATGCATATATAGGAAGTCCATCAAAGGCAAGTCCCGAATACGGGAAAAGGGCATTTGAAAGGATGGTGAAGTGCTGTGTGGAAGGAGCAAAAGGATTATATGAAGGAAAGATTATGGAACTTCCAGGAAAAATAAAATTTTTGCTGAAAATATAAAAGGGAAAGGAGAGAGGCTATTTCACCCCCAAGACAAACGGCCCAAGAACGAAGCCAGTGGCTGTTTTGGCAGCCCCTCCAGCATTCACTGTTATTGTGGTTGGACCTATTCCGAAGACAAAACCTGATTTGATGGTTTCCTCCCCTCCTGCCGGTATTGTGATGGTGCCGCTCTTTTCCTTCCCGATAAATACCAAGCCACCGAGGGATATAGTCCATGTTATATCCTCTGCCGCCGCATTTCCTGTATTGGATATGGTAGCCTTCACTCCAAATCCTCCTGAAATCTTCTCTATACTCAGTATTGGAGTGGGCGGGAGCCCCGCATTGTCATAATAAATGTCTGCATTTCCTTCCCGCATATCTGTCCACAATATATGCCCATTCCTTGTCAGTTTATGGGTTCTGTATTCAGAGAGGACTGAGCCATCCACATCATTAACCTTGGTCGGTTCGCTCCAGGTTGCGCCACCATCTGTTGTGTGGGTCGCATATATATTTCCATCCATTACATATGTGCATGTTGCTCCCTCTCCATATGCCACTATGGAAGGATACATTTCATCCTTTGCAGGGTCTGCGGCTACATTGCTCTCATTCCATGTTTTTCCGCCATCGTGAGAATAAAAGCATATTATATCCTGTTTTCCAGGTAT
This sequence comes from uncultured Thermoplasmatales archaeon, assembly GCA_964617935.1. Classification (GTDB taxonomy): domain Archaea; phylum Thermoplasmatota; class E2; order UBA202; family JdFR-43; genus JAGGZK01. The sequence continues at coordinate 1,471 of CAZTWM010000016.1, forward strand.
CGTAACATCGCCCTGGCACACCACATAAATGTAGCCATTTTGTGCCGCCACATCTGGATTGATGTCATCTTCACTTCCTCCAAGATATAACCAGTTTATCTCCCAGTTCTCCACCCACCAGTCATGAACATCTGCTATGGCGAGTAATATGTCTCTTCCCTGATCTGATCTGCTTTCGTTGTATTGGTCCCATGCACCATATACCATTCCATTACTACTGTCTATGTCAATGGATGCATGGGCTGCATTCGGGAAAGAATCCCACCACCATATCCACCCACTGCTATCACTGCTGTAATCGGGCCAGTTGAAAACAGGTATATGCTCTCCTTCAGCACCGGAATAATCACTGCTTCCTGTATCTGCTATCACTCCATACCACCATGTTGAATCGCCCACATCGCTATAGCCTGCTATATCAGGGCTTTCCCTATCTCTCTGGTCATAGTCCGTCCAGTCCCAGTAGACCAGACTCCATGTCGTTGTGTCGGTTGGGTCGTCAACTCTGAGAACATACTGAGCTGAACCGTCGCAATCACTTGGGTCAGGGGCAAAGGTGCCCACAAAGGTGGTGCCCGTGCCCCAGTAATCAATGGCAGGATAGTCGTATGCACCTTCCAGATTGAAATAACCTCCTTCCTGCCATGTGGCGCCGTTGTCAGTGGAATATATATAGAGGATATTGGAATTGAGTATGTCTGTCTGTAGGGTGTATGCAGCAAACAAAAGATTGCCTCCGTCGCTCCCCAAGGAAGGATGCTTTTCTGTGTTTTCACTGAACGCCACCGGTATACTGGATGGCATTGCTACAGGATGTAAAGCAACCTTCGCCTCTTTCTTCTCTCCCATTTTTGGCAAAGGCATGTTCTCCCTGCTTATGTTTATATGGGTCACAATGGAATTTTCTTTCTTTTTCTCCTTTTCTCCCAAAAAAGCCTGTGCAGGTAGCAGTAGCATTATACCTACACAAACCGCCAATATTCCAGTTATTTTCCTCATCTTGTTGCCTCCAGAAGATAAACTCCAATAAGTTTATAAAGTTTATTTAAAGCCCTGATTTAGGCGGGTACAAATTTAAAAATGGTAAATCTGTATTCGCCGCCTAACATCACCCATCAAAAAGCATTATAAATGATTGAAAGATTATATCCATGATATTTGGAATTCCGCTGTGGGTTATACTGATAATTGCCCTTGTTCTTTTAATAGGATGGAAAATAATAAAGTTCGCCATAAAACTCCTTATTGTGATGTTTGTTATACTCCTCCTCTTGGCAATAATCTACATGTTCTCGGGACTTTTTTAGTCATGTTGTATATCTTTTCCTGATAACATCCACTGCTTTCTTTTCCTCCGGTTTTTTCATGAACGAAAAGAGGAGGGAAAAGGATAGGTATGGAAATATAAAAAGAAGAAGGGTAAGAGTCCATATCCCTTCCAATAAATGCACAAAATACAAAACGGAAATAATGCATGCTCCAACAGCAGCAAGCACCAGATGTCGCCGGTGACGTTCCATATCTGATAAATTTATATTATGGAGATATATTAATTTTTCTAAAATGCAGGGCGATGGAGCAAAAAATTAAAATAAAATTTAACTCAATTAAAATCCTCCTTAAAAAAATTGTTTTATTTAGGTATTAATATAGGCAGTAATGCTCGTACAGGACGTGAAGACAAAACTTGATGAGATACTTCATGATTATATTCCTTCCCCAATTTCAAATCCGGCTGAAAGAGCATTATATGAACCCAAAACCTTTTATGGACTCCCCGACAAGGAGGCGAATGAATATAAATATAAGGCAATAAAATATGCCTTTCAGCACCACTACGAAAACAACCGATTTTACAGGGAGATGTGCAGAGAAAATGATGTTTCACCAGATGACATAAAAAGCATAGATGACTTTTCTAAAATACCTCTCATTACCCACAGATTTTTTAAAGATTATCCGTCTGGCAGAGATTTTGCCGTATGGCTTGCAAACTTGATGTCAACAGAAGTTCCCAAAGTGGTTATAAAGGGTAAGAATCCATCCTTTGATGATGTGATAGATGCCTTCTCCCAAGCAGGCGTGATGGTGACATACAGCAGCGGGACAACGGGCAAATTCACATTCATTCCAAGAGATGCTTCCACATACAAAATGGGACAGTATGCCATAGGCCGCTCCGCCATAGAAATGCTGAGAGAATGGTATGAGCCCGATGCCAATGGTTTTCTTCTATTTCCGAATCCAAAAAAGACCAACATATATGTGGGAAAGGTAACAAACGTGATGTATGACCTTGTTAAAGATGTTCAGGTTGCCATAGATAGAAAAATAACCACCCAAATCCTCCGCATTTCCATGGGTGTAACCTTCAATTTCAAGGAGAAAATGATGAGCAAGATGATAAAAACAGCAAGCAGAAAAATGAATGAGGACATGGTGACAAGGATTGTCAACTGGATTGAGGAGATGCACAGGAGGAAGGAGCGAATAATCTTTGCCGGGGCACCCTTCATACTCAACATGGCTTTGGATCGTTTAGAAAAGGAGGGAAAGACCTATGAATTTGGGGAAAGAGGGGCGGTGCTTACTGGCGGTGGATGGAAAATTTATGAGGATAAAAGATTGCCTGTGGAGGTGTTCAGAGAGAGGGTTGGCAAAATTCTGGGCATTCCTCCCCACAACTGCCTTGATTTATATGCCATGGTGGAATCCAATGGATTTCTGGTTCACTGTCCTGAGGGACATTATTTCCACATCCCCAAAAATTATTTCCATGTTCGTGTTATTGATGATGAAGGAGAAGATGTTGCATATGGAGAGGAGGGGAGGTTTGCATTTCTGGATAGCATAGCCATGAGTTATCCTGGTTTTATATCCACGGGAGATAAGGTCAGGATTCATGAGGAATGCCCCGTATGCGGGAGGGAAGGACCTGTTCTCGAACCGGAGGTGGAGAGAATAAAGGGAGAGGAAATAAGAGGATGTGCTGAGGAAATGAGAAGAATAATTATGGAGGAATAAAATGATAAGAGAATGGAGAGAAAAAGGGTATATAATGCCTGCAAAAATGTTGAAGATTACCATGGGTGCTCTGCCATCCCTGATAAAGGTGCTGATGAGACATCCAATATATGTGATGAAAAGCAATATGGCGGCAAAGAAAAATCCTGTTAAATATGAAAAACCATCCTATGATGTGCCAGAATATGTGGAGGGGATGCCATATTGCAAATCAAATGAAAGATATCTTCGTCCCACCCATCTATGCAATCCCCGTGCAAAGGAGATAATAGCAATGGCTAATTATCTTGGAGCATATAAGCTGCCGGCATGGGACTTCGCCAATAACGTTTTCAATTTTATTAAGAAAAATATAAAACTGGCATTTGTGGGACTGGACAGAGAGGTCGATACTCTAAGACGTGGAACGGGAACATGCATCCATCAACTTTCTTTATTTGCCGCATTGTGCAGGGCTGGGGGGCTGAAGGCAAGATATAAACTTTACAGTCTTGCTCTGGTTGAGCCACTCTACCAAAACATGATAGAAGTTTCCCCTATAATGAAGAGCTGGTATGATGCCCTTGGTTCCTTCATGCTCCATGGAACAGCAGAAGTTTATGTGGATGGAAAATGGGTTGTGGCTGACCCAACATTTACACCCGAATATGAAGCAGCCATGGGATTGCCGCTCGCAAAACTGGGAGACGATCCCATGGGAATATGGAATTATCCACTCCATGGCACGGTCATGGCACTGGAGGGGCTTCCATATGGTGTGGGGGTGGCATGGAATTTCTTGGTGAATTTTATTGCTAAAGGAGAAAGGGTAAAAATAGACAGGAGCATGAATGAGGCAAGGAAATATGGGAAAAAGATACTTCATGAAATGGGGGCAGAGGAATATGATGCCAGTGTGAGGGCAAAATATCAGGCAAAGATACCTAAAATAACCCTGGAAAAAGTACCCAGTATTATGTTTGAATGAAATTTATATGCGATGAGATGCTGGGCACCCTTGCCAAATGGCTCAGAATAATGGGTTATGATACGGCATATGCTAAAGGTATGGAAGATGAGGAGATAATATTGAAGGCTGAGAAAGAAGAAAGAATTGTTTTGACCAGGGATAAAATGCTGGCAAGGAAGGCAAAAAACTCTCTTTACATTGATGAGAGGAAACTGGAGGAGCAGATAAAAAAAGTGATGGAGAATTTTGACCTTGATATCGAAGAGGAGAAATTGCTCTCAAGATGCACCATATGCAATGTGGAGGTGGAGGAGGTGGAGAAGGATAAAGTAAAGGGAAAAGTTCCATGGCAAGTATGGCAGAATCATGAGAAATTCTGGATATGCCCGAAATGCAAAAGAATTTACTGGACCGGCACCCACTGGGAGAATATGGAGGAAAAGATTAATGAAATTAAAAAGTTCTGAAGAAAAGTTTTAAACTGAACTGTTGAAAGATCGAAAAGGAGGGATTTCTTAGTTGAAAATTTGGTTCATAAATAAATTAAAAATCACCATAACTTTCCTCTGTAATAGTTGGAAAGGGGGCATCCAAGGCATTTTCCACTTATATAATACTCACAACTTTCACATTCACATGAAACACATTTTTCATCCTTGCTCATTTTTAAGGGCATGATGAAGTCTGGACGGGAGGCAATCACAGCTTTAATCCCATCCACTCCAAAATTTTTCTTCGCCACCGATTCAATGCTTGAAAAATCCTCGCCCACCACATAAATTGTTTTTGCATCCTCTGTTTCCACTATTCCAAGTATATAAGGGCATGAAATGCATTCCTTTAAATCCCTGTTTTTTGGAAAGTCAATTTTTGCCACATGAAGCCCCGCCTTTTTTATATCTGTTCCCACATTCACTGAAATAAAACCTGCCTCCTTCAATCTCTTTATTCTTGCACTCACCGAAGGCTGTGAAAGTTCAACCATCCTTGCTATTTGAGTCTGTGAGAGTTTTGGGTTTTTCTGCATCAACTCGATTATTTTACGATCCACTTCATCCAGGCGTATATCAATCAAACATTCACCATTACTATAAGGAGTTTATATTTAAAATCTTTATGAATTATAGGCAGATGCCAATAAATAAAAATTTATACCACCTTTATTTTCACTGGTATGAAGATCCTGCTGATATTTCCCCGACTGGAACACGGCGTTACAACCTACAGGGATAGAAATTCAGCGTTTGCCAAACTTTTTTCAAACCCCTATCTCAGTTTATCACAGGTGGCAGCATGCACACCCCCAGGACATGAAATAAGAATAATAGATGAAAACCATGAAAAAATAGATTTTGATGAGCCCTGGGATCTGGTTGGAATTACTTCCCTGACCATGCTTGCCCCCCGTGCTTACAGAATAGCAGATGAATTTAGAGCAAAAGGCGTTAAAGTAGTGCTTGGCGGATATCATCCAACTGCCATGCCTGAAGAGGCGAAGGAGCATGCGGATGCCGTTGTCATAGGTGAGGCAGAGGAAGTATGGCCCCAGTTGATAAAGGATGCTGAAAGGGGAAAGTTAAAACCATTTTATAAGGGTCCTCATGTGGATATGTCCAGAGTTCCATTTCCAAAGAGGGAATTGATGTCCTTCCATCCTCTAACTGAGGGAATACAGGCAACAAGGGGATGCCCCAATGCATGCGAATTCTGTTCCACAACTGTTTTTCTTGGAAGGGCACTCAGAAGGAGACCCATCGAGCAGGTTGTGGAGGAATTAAAGCAGATACCCAATAAAATAATAATTTTCAGAGATGCCTCCCTAACATTGAACCCTGCATACAGCATGGAACTTTTTAAGGCGATAAAGCCCCTCAACAAGAGATGGATTGCCAACGGCAACATAAATCTTCTGGGTAAAAACGAAAAATTTTTGAAGGCGGCGAGGGAGGCGGGATGCATTTCATGGTTTGTGGGCTTTGAATCCATAAATCCAAGCAGTTTGAAGGAAGCACATAAAGTTTCCAACAGGGCTGAGGATTATGAAAGGGCGATAAAGGTTGTGAGGAACCAGGGGATGGGAATCGTCGGCGGTTTCATTTTCGGTTTTGACAATGACACACCTGAAATATTCGACACAACCCTTGAAACGGTAACGGGGTGGGACATAGATGCTGCAGAATTCAATATACTCACACCCTATCCCGGCACACCCATATACTATAGATATGATGAGGAAGGAAGAATACTGACAAAGGACTGGACAAAATATACGCAGGCACACGTGGTTTATCAGCCGAAGAACATGACACCAAAAGAATTGCTTGATGGGACAAAGAAGGTTATAAGAGGCTTTTATTCCTTTGAACAGATGATGAAAAGGATGTATGGCTCTCTCAAGGTTCACAAATTTGCTCCCTATGCTTTTTCACTTCCAGGTATAAATGTGGCGATGTGGAGATATTATAAGAGAGAATTTTTCGATGCCGATGACAGAGAAAAAATTCCTCCCTACAGTTGACTTTTCCCTTTCTCTTTAGCATAAATATATATGGCAAGAGAAACTATTACGGCTGAAATTATTGCAAGAAGAAGAGATTTATAAAAGAGCGATGAATGGGAAATAAAAAAGGTAGCATTATTATTTCCATAATTATTATTTCCATAAATTGTTTCATTGGTCATGTCTGCAATTTTAACAACACCATATCTCATATATTTCCAGAGCATGGCTGTTGCCCCCGCCGCCGATAGGATGGAAAGAGAAAGGAGAAGGGTAATCTGCACTCTTTCAGGATGCAAAATATTTTTCCCCTTCATGGTGAGAGAATAATATGTCCATTTCCTCTCATCCTCCCGTTTTTTTATCAATCCAGCATCCAGCAATTTTGATATATGCTTGAGAACAGCAGGTTTACTTATGTCCAGTTCTCTGGCGAGTTCGGAAAGAGTCATCCCCCTCTTTTCCAGTGATTTGAGAATTTTTATTCTATTCTCGGATGCAAGTGCCGTAAAACTATCTTTGTCAAGGGTTATCTTTTCGCCCACATTATTAATTACTACAATCTATATAAATGCTGGAGTTTTCATTAACCTTATGGCTAACGTTTAAATCAACCTTTTAGCAGTGAGCTCCTCTATTATTCTGTCTATTGCCTGATTCACCTGCTTTGCCTTCCTTGCTCCCGTGCATACCAATTTTCCGGAGCCAAAGAGTAGAATTACCACCTTTGGTTCGTCAAGACGATAGACCAAGCCAGGAAATTGCTCTGGCTCATATTCTATTTTTTCGAGCCCTATAGCCTGTGCTATTGCGATGAGGTTGAGTTGTGCATGGAGATTGGCGGAAGCCACTATATTCTGCACCGTTATTTCAGGCTTTTTAAATACCTTAAATCCTGCCTTTGCCACTTTCTGGCATACCTTATTTATCGCCCTTTCCACATCCTCTATGGTTTTTGCCCCCGTGCATACAACCTTTCCACTTCTGAAAAGGAGTGCAGCCGTTTTTGGCTCGTCCAGGCGGAGAACCAAACCAGGAAATTGCTCTGGCTCATATTCGCTTTCAGGCAATGCCTTTTTGAGTTTGGATAAGTCCAATTCCTTTGCTATGGTTGTGGAGGCTACAACATTCTCGATTTTCATATCTACTTTTTTTTCTGCCATGGAAATCATGGGTATATATAAAGGGGCTTTATAAACATTTGGAGGTACTTTTGCAGGGCTTGGGGAAAGAACTCACCCCAAAGGGTTCTCATCATTTCCATCAGATTCTGACCCTCTCATCACCCTTCAGCATTCCTAAATGCTTAACCCATTAAAATTCTTATGCCATCGTAGATAAAGTAGACGCCGAAGAAGAGCATTATAGAAAAGGAAATGTAAGCAAGAAATTTCTCCATCTTTTTAAATCTCATGCCCCTGTTGGATGCATTGGAAACAAAGCCATACCACAGAAAATCGCACATTTCGTGAAATATTATGAGAGATATTAAGCCCAGTATCCCAAAAAATGTTGCTTTTATGGCGAGGGTGAAACCAACTGTGAGCCACCACATTATGAAATATGGATTGAAGGAACTCAGAATCGCCCCTGCAAGTATGCCTTTAAGAGTCCTGCTTTCTTTCTCTTTAAGTCCTGAAAAGGAAAAATAAAGGAGTATGATTCCGCCTGCAATCCCTATGAATGCCTTTAACTCATCTCCCATTTCCATTTTTCCAAATAAAAACAGGGAAATTATTATGGGCACCTCCACCGCCGCATGCCCTGTTGCCACCCAGATTCCTGCCCATCTTCTTTTTCTTCCTTCTGCAAGAACAGTGGCAAATAAAGGGCCTGGCATCAAAACTCCGCTGAGGGAGATAAGCAGGACGGTGGCAATGAATGCAATGAATGGAATGTCCATAGAAATATATATGTCCTATAAATTAATTTCATGGTAAAATATTGTCCGAGATGTGGCTCCTCAAATGTGGAATGGGTTCTGCCACAGACATGGAGTAAATGGAGATGCAAGGATTGTGGATATGAAGGGGCGCTGATTATTGAAGATGGAGAGCTTGCCGAGGAGGTAAGAAAGGAGTGGGAGAGGAGAAAGGCATAATTATTTAAAATCATTTTATATTAAGGTTGGTGGAAAAAATGGAAGTGACAGATTTCATAAATTTGCCGGTCTATACCAATCGGGGAAGATACGTAGGCGAGGTTAGAAACGTTGTCATAGATATTGAAGAAAGAAGGGTCGATAAACTTGTGCTCACTGACACAAATAAAGAATTTGTGGAGAATGGCATGGATGTTGCAGTGCCCTACAGATGGGTTTCTGCGGTAGGAGACATAATATTACTGAGTCATTTCCCAGAGAGAGTGGAGATACCCAGAGAGGAAGAAGAAGAGGAAGAAACTGAAGAAATATGAGAAGAAAAAAATATATAGTGAATTGATAATATCAAATTATCTGGAGGGTTAAAAAATGTTCAAAAAAATATTTATGATGGCTTTCGTGGGTGTGATGTTGTTAAGTGTCCAGGGAGCTTCTGCCATAACCTGGGGCACCATGGAAGTGACGACAAGTAATGCCGTAACATATGTTGAAAGATATGGAATCCAGGAGGTGACATTGACTGTATCATATCAACCCGCCATTTTTGGCTATCTGCCCGTTTACGCAGAAGTGAGTGTGGAAAATAGCCCTGGATGGCTCACCGTTATACCATCCCCACAGAAGTTTGTTTTGAAACCTGGAGTGAATAAGAATGTGCAGTTGATAATGCAGGTAAAGGAGCATGATCGCCAGGCGGGCGACTCAGGCACAGTGGAAATAGCAATAAGAGGAAAACTGGTTACAGGCGGGGTGTTAAGGCAAATTGAAGATGGAAAGATATCATTGCTTGTGGGTTACAATCCCTATACTGAAATAGCAATAAGTGCTCTTCAGCCAATAGAAAGGACATCTCCCGATAAAGAATTGCCATTTGTGGTGAACATATATAACTACGGAAATTCAAGGGTGATTGTAGATTTAACCGCTGAAAAGGAACCCGGTAAATGGAGATACGTTATAAGTCCTTCCACAGTTGTAATTGAGCCAAAGCAACCTGGCGACGACACATTTCCTTACGCAACGGTAACAGTGACCCTAACATCTCCACATGGAACAGCCATCTCATACCATAACGACTGGGAGGACTTTGCAATAAAGGCGAAGGCACGTTCTGAAGCCCCATACTATGAATATCAAGGTGGAAAATGGGTGCGTCGCACAGATGAAATCGACCTGGTTACAAAATATGAAACGACTGCCTATTTCATGGCAAAGAATAAGGGATTCTATGTGCCAGGATTTGATGCATTGGTAATGATTGCGGGGATTGCAATAGCGGGCATTCTGATAGCCAGAAAGAAAAAGTAATATGCGACATGCATTCCTTCCCCTCATTCTGTTGATTCTTATTTTTCCCTTAGCAAATTTTGGTGAGGGAAAGGAGCCTTTTGCACAATTTATAAATTTACAGATTGAGCCTGTGAACGGTGTGACTGCTGAGGTTAAACCAGGGGATCAGTATTCCTTTTATTTTAAATATTACAACGGCGGAATGATGCAGGAGAACCTTTACCTATTCTATGTAGAGTTCAGAGTGGAGGTGGAGGGAACTGGATGGAATGTTTATGTTTCTCCCTCATGGAGTTATTTTTTACCAAATGAAACAAAGATTGGTAAGGTTTCTGTTTCGCCCTCAGCCCGCCCCTCCAATTATGCCACCATCCATTTATATGGGCGTTTAAGGGATATCTATGGGAACTGGCATTATGGAAATTTTACATTTGTGGTGAAAGCAACCCAGTATCATACCTTCGATGCAAAAACCAACACCACCTTCATAAAAGGGAAGCAGGAGGAAATGTATACTGTACCCATAGAAATAATAAACTATGGAAATTATGAGGATAGATTTTATGTGGAAAAGGTATATGCCCCTCCAAACTGGAAAATGGCTCTTTCTCAATCTCCAATAATACTTCCACCCGGCGGGAGGGCAACGGTCAATTTAATATTTGAAATTCCTCCTGAAGGTATTTATGTTCAGCAAAGAACATATTTTATAATGGTGAATGTCCGCTCCCAGATGTCCTCCACATCCAGGGCGGTGGCTGTCATAATAGCAGTTGAGGGATTACATTTTACCCTTGGAGAAATTGTGGCATTGATGAGCACACTGCCATCCCTTTTTATTCTTGCATTTATTGGTATTGTTCTCCAGTACAGAAATAGCCCCTATTCCTATATCCCGAAGCCATGGAAGGAGGAGAAGGATGATTTATTAAAAATGCCTCCCAAGAGCAGGAAAAAAATGATTTCGGAAATGAAGGAGGAGTGGAAGTCCGCCAGATACTTCATCAAGGAAACCTTAGCCCTATCCAAAAAAAGGGAGCGTCTCGAGAGGGTAAGGAAGTCAAAACAGAAAAAACTGGAGGAGGGGATAAGGAAGGAATGGAAAGAATCATGGATGCCCCTGCACGACAAATGGGAGGAGGAATGCAGAAGGATAAGGAAGGAATATGAAAGAATGAAGGGGAGATTGAATGAAAAACTGGAGAAGGCAAAGAAAATGGGGATAAAGGTGGATGTTGTAATACCCGAGTTAAAATATCCCCCCGAACCTCCTAAGACACCAATGCCAAAATTGCCCGAGTATAAAATAGATGAAAGGAGAGGCGTGATTGTTGAGCCAGATGAAATAGAAGTGGAGCGAATACTTGCACCCATCAGAAAGAATAAAATGCTTGCCAAGAGAGAAATGGAAAAATTGAGGGGGATAAGTGATGAGATAATAAAAAATATGGAAAGATCCTTTTCCCTCCTCGAATTAAAGGTGGACAGAGAGATTAGAGAAAGGAAAAAAATAAAAAAATGAGATGGACAGTCCTTTTTGCAATACTTATTCTGATTATGCCATCATTTGCAGGATGTATATTCAAAAAGGAAGTGGACAAAGATAATGATGGGATTCCTGACGAAAGAGAAAAGGAAGGATGGATTGTGAGGGTATATTACCCGGGAGAGAAAAATGCTACGGTTTATCGCGTTTATTCAGACCCAACGAAGGCTGATACGGATGGAGATGGCTTAACGGATTATGAAGAACTCACTTTTCCCAATGGAAGAGCCACAGACCCAACGAAGGCTGATACGGATGGAGATGGCTTAACGGATTATGAAGAAAAGGAACTTGGCACAGATCCAACGAACTGGCAACATGATGTGGATGAGGATGGATTCATAGATTATAAGGAAGTGAGATATTACCAGCGACACAACATTTCTCACGAAAAAATATTGCAGTATTTGCAGGATAGTGATGTGGATAACGATGGCTTCAATGATGGCATGGACATGGACCCATTAAGGAATTTAAAAGTGGAGGTAAAAATAGATGACATAAAGGTTACTTCATATCTTGATGGACCCGATGATGGCATAATTGAAATGAATATAAACATCTCAACAGGAGATGATACAAAAAATTTTGAGGAAACTGTGATACCTGGCATTAAAGAAGAATTAAATTTTACAGCTGTTCTTGATATTAGCGATGTGGGGATACCCGGAAATATCTCCAGCCCCCTGATGATAGTCATAAAAGACATGGACAGGGGCACGGAGATGAAACTTATAGACCCTGCTGATGGCATACCAGGATATGATTTTATAAGAGTATTCAAGGGAAATGAGCCCGTATATGCCACAAATATCAACATAACCAAAGATTGTGGAAAATATCATACTGGTGGTGTAGATGGCGAAATATGGTTCGAAATCATAGATGCAAGTGTGG
>CAZTWM010000017.1:0-13393 GCA_964617935.1 uncultured Thermoplasmatales archaeon
AGATAGAGGGCGAGTTTGCAGGAAAAGAATTGCTTCCTGGCATTGACAAAATTCAATGGGTGGGAGAGGATTATATAGAAATAAAGGTGATGATTCCCGGGCTGTTATATGAAGGTGAGGAATTTAACGAGAAAAGTTTGAAAATTGTGGAGGGATATGGGGAGAAAAATATTGAGGAAGTGAAGAATGGAGAGATAGTTCAATTTGAGAGATTTGGTTTTGTTAAAATTGAAAGAAATGGAGAAATGGGGAAAATGGTTGGAATACTTGCCCATAAATGAGTTATTTCATCCATATACAAATCCTTATAGAAAATAAAAAGAAAGAAATGTATATAATCTTAACCATCCGTGCCATTCATTCAATCATATTCAATAGAAAAAATTTTATATAGGGGGCTATTTTGCACACTGGGGAAGGGCCTGTAGCTCAGCTAGGTAGAGCACCTGGCTTTTAACCAGGTGGCCAGGGGTTCGAAAGATTGGCCGAAAATCCCCTCAGGCCCGCATGACCCAAAAGTTAAAATAGGGCAGATAATAATGGAGAGGTAGAAGTATGAAGATGGATATACTTAAGCATGAGTTGGTGCCACATCATGAAATTTTAGAAGAAGAGGAGGTGGAGAAACTCCTGAAAACATATAAAATAAGAAAGGAGCAACTTCCACGCATCCTGATAGATGACCCAGTGGTGAAGGCTATAAAGGCGAAGGAAGGGGATGTCATAAAGATAGTGAGGAAAAGCCCCACTGCTGGCGTGAGCGTTATGTATCGTGTGGTGAGTAAGGAGATAATATGAGAGAAGTAATAGATGCATTTTATAGGGAAAGGAGCATAGTAAATCATCAAATAGCATCCTACAATGACTTTCTGAAAAGGAGGCTGCAGGATATTGTAAACTCCACCAGAATAGGAGAGGGAGAGAGCCTGGAAAGAGGACATATTCATCCTGAAATAGAAGGCTATAAAGTAAAGCTGGGCAGAATAAGAGTGGGAAGACCCATGGTGAAGGAAGCAACGGGAGAAGAACATCCAATCACACCCATGGAAGCCCGCTTGAGAGATTTGACCTATGAAGCACCTGTATTTGTCGAATTCACTCCTGTAATAGATGGTAAAATAAGAGATGATTTAACGGAAGAGGTGAAAATAGGATATCTTCCCATAATGATAAAATCCCTGAAATGCAACATATCCAGGGAAGCGATGGAGGAAGAGGCGGGGAGAAAACTCAATGATGAGGAATATGAAAAGAAATTGATAGAATACCAGGAAGACCCTCTTGACCCGGGTGGATATTTCATAATCAATGGAACAGAAAGAGTTCTTATTACACTGGAAGACCTTGCTTCCAACAGGGTATTGACAGAGAAAACAAACAGATATGGGTATGAAGTGGAGACTGCACAGGTTTTTTCACAGAGAGAAGGATTCAGAAGTTTGATAGTGGTGGAGAAGAGAAAGGATGGTATGCTGATGACAACTCTTCCCAATGTGGCAAGTCAGATACCGCTGGTGATAATACTCAAGGCTCTTGGGCTGGACAATCCCTCCATATTCAATAACATGGCTTCCTATCCAGAAACAGAAGTTTTCATCCTCGCCAATATCGAGGCGTGTGAGGAGGAATATGAAGTAAGGACTGAGGAGGACGCCATAGATTTCATAGGAAAAAAGATAGCGGGAGGGCAGGCGAAGGAATACAGGAGGGAGAGGGTAAAGGAACTGCTGGACAGAACCATATTGCCTCACCTTGGAAATGAGCATAAGGATAGAATAAGAAAGGGGATTTTTCTGGCAAGGATGGGCGAGGCTGTGCTTGAACTTGCTCTTGGATACAGAAGGGAGGATGATAAAGATCACTATGCCAACAAACGTTTGAAACTTGCTGGCGATTTGATGGAGGATTTATTCAGAGTCGCTTTCGTTGCTCTTTGCAAAGATTTAAAATATCAACTTGAAAGATTATATGCAAGAGGGAAAAACAGGGAAGAGTTAAAAATAAAATCATATGTTAGGCATGATGTCTTTGACCAGCGCATCCATCACGCGATGGCAACAGGAAACTGGGTTGGAGGAAGGACAGGTGTTAGCCAGTTACTGGACAGGACATCCAACCTTTCCACCATAAGTCATCTGAGGAGGATTACCTCACCTCTAACACGTTCACAACCACATTTTGAGGCAAGGGATTTGCATTCCACCCACTGGGGAAGGTTATGTCCCAACGAAACGCCTGAAGGACCCAACTGTGGTCTGGTGAAAAATCTGGCTCTGGCTGTTGAAATTTCTGAAGGATATCCTGAAGAGAAGGTGGAGAAGGAACTTAAAAAACTGGGAGTTAAGGAAGTGAAGAAGGGAATGGAGGGAGCAAGGGTTTACTTAAATGGCGACCTCATAGGAATCCATCCTGATGGAAGTAAACTTGTGGAAGAAATAAGGCAGAGAAGGAGGAGAGGGGAGATTGACAGGGAAATAAATACATGCTACTATGAAGACAGCAATGACGTTATAGTCAACTGTGATGCTGGGAGGGTAAGAAGGCCATTATTTGTGGTTAAGGATGGAAAACTTTTGTATACAAAGGAAATGAGGGAAAAGGTGAAAAGAGGGGAGATGTCATGGAGTGATTTAATAAACATGGGCATCGTGGAATATATAGATACAGAGGAGGAGGAAAATGTATATGTTGCATTGAAGGAGGAAGATTTGACACCCGAGCACACTCACATGGAAATAGATCCATTGTGCATACTTGGAGTGGGAGCAAGCCTTGTTCCCTATGCGGAGCACAATTCCTCACCCCGTATTACCATGGGAGCAGGAATGGGTAAGCAATCCCTGGGATTCGCCACAGCCAATTACAGGAAAAGACCAGATACAAGAGGACATCTCCTTCATTATCCACAGGTGCCAATGGTAAAGACTCATTCAACCAGATACATAAACTTCCCCCGCCGCCCTGCGGGACAGAATTTTGTGGTGGCAGTGATAAGTTACCATGGCTATAACATGGAAGATGCCTTGATAATGAACAGGGCATCCATTGACAGAGGACTGGCGAGGAGCACTTTCTTCCGAACCTACTCGGCGGAAGAGCAGAGATACCCAGGAGGACAGGAAGACCACTTTGAAATTCCCGATCCAGAATGTAAAGGAGTAAGAAATGAGGAGGCTTATATTCATCTGGCTGAAGATGGAATAATAACGCCAGAATGTGAGGTTAAGGGAGGAGAAGTTTTGATAGGGAAGACATCTCCGCCCCGTTTCCTGGAAGAGCCCACGGATGTGCTGGTTCCACAGAAAAGAAGGGAGACATCCATTACAGTGAGACATGGAGAGAAGGGATTTGTTGATACAGTTGTGCTTTCTGAAACTCTTAATGGAGCGAGGATGGTGAAAATAAAGGTGAGGGATGAGAGAGTGCCGGAATTAGGAGATAAATTTGCATCCAAGCATGGACAGAAAGGGGTTGTAGGTTTAATAGTCGACCCAGAGGACATGCCTTTTACCGAGGAAGGCATAATACCTGATTTGATAATAAATCCCCATGCCATACCAAGCAGAATGACTGTGGGGCATGTTTTAGAAATGATAGGTGGAAAGGTTGGTTCAATGGAGGGAAGATTTGTTGATGGCACAGCCTTTTCAGGAGAGAATGAAAAAGATTTGAGGAATGCACTGGTGAAAAATGGATTCAAACACAATGGTAAGGAAGTGATGTATGACGGGGAAACAGGGAAAATGTATATAGCAGATATATTTGTTGGAGTCATTTACTATCAGAAACTCCATCACATGGTGGCAGGGAAGATGCATGCACGCAGCAGGGGACCCGTGCAGATACTGACACGACAACCGACTGAAGGAAGAGCCAGAGAAGGGGGCTTAAGATTCGGAGAGATGGAGAGAGACTGCCTTATAGGACATGGTGCATCAATGACCATAAAGGAGAGATTGCTTGAAGAATCTGATTTAACCTTGCAATATGTATGCGAGAACTGCGGGCATATTGCCTTCAAAACAAGGAGAGGTTTTCTCAAATGTTTGATATGCGGAGATGATGCAAAGATAAGTCCTGTGGAGATGAGTTATGCCTTCAAACTTCTTCTGGAGGAACTTCAGTCTTTAATTATCGAGCCAAAATTGAAATTAAGGGGGCTGGTTTAAATGATGAACCCTTCAAAGAAAGAAATAGGTGGAATTGAATTTGGCTTGCTTTCCCCAGATAAAATAAGGAAGATGTCGGCAACCCGTATAATAACGCCCGATACCTATGACGAGGATGGTTTCCCAATAGAGATGGGATTGATGGATACACGACTGGGTGTAATAGAGCCTGGATTGAGGTGCAAGACGTGCGGGCAGCGCGTCAAAGACTGCCCGGGACATTTCGGACATATAGAACTGGCGATGCCCGTCATCCATGTTGGACTGGCTAAAACCATATATGCCATTCTGAAATCAACATGCAGGGGATGCGGAAAATTACTCCTTACAGATAAAGATGTGGAAAAACTGAGAGACATGTATAGAAGAGTGGTGGCGAGAGGAGATAGCACTTCCAATATTGTTAAGGAAGTGGTTAAGATTGCCAGCAGGGTTCAGGTATGCCCCCATTGTGGAAGGGAGAAGATTCCTGTGGAATATGATAAACCAACAACCTACAGAGAGGGAGGACATAAATTAACGCCTGCAGAAGTGAGGGAATGGCTTGAAAAGGTTGGAGAGGAGGTGGGAGATGATTTAAAACTCCTGGATATAAATCCCGAGGTGGCAAGACCGGAATGGATGGTTCTAACTGTTCTGCCAGTTCCTCCTGTAACCACACGACCTTCCATTACTTTGGAGACTGGAGAGAGGAGTGAAGATGACTTAACCCACAAACTTGTGGATATAATAAGGATAAATCAGAGATTGCAGGAAAACAGGGATGCTGGGGCGCCGCAGTTGATAGTTGAGGATTTATGGGAATTGCTGCAATATCATGTCACCACCTACTTCGATAACCAAACGAGTGGCATCCCTCCAGCCAGGCACAGAAGCGGAAGGGCTTTGAAGACGCTTGCCCAGAGATTGAAAGGAAAGGAGGGGCGATTCAGGAGCAATTTATCAGGAAAGAGAGTCAATTTTTCCGCCAGAACTGTCGTTTCTCCTGACCCAAATCTCAGTATAAATGAAGTGGGCGTGCCCATAGAAATAGCAAGAGAGTTGACAGTGCCCATAAGAGTTACGCCCCATAACATGGAGGAAATGAAGGAACTGGTGAAGCGCGGTCCATCACCATCCCCGCCTGCGGGTGTTGTTTACATTCCTGGAGTGAATTATGTTATAAGACCTGATGAGAGGAGGATAAAGGTTACGGAAGAGAATGCAGAGAATGTGGCTGAGCGTCTTGAAGTGGGTTCCATAGTTGAAAGGCAATTGATGGATGGTGATATTGTTTTATTCAACAGGCAGCCTTCATTGCACAGAATGTCCATGATGGCTCATAAGGTGAGGGTGTTGCCCTATAAAACATTCCGTCTCAACCTCGCTGTCTGCCCGCCCTACAATGCGGACTTTGATGGAGATGAAATGAACATGCATGTTCTCCAGACTGAAGAGGCAAGGGCGGAAGCGGAGATTCTCATGAAGGTGCAGGAGCACATCTTAAGCCCGAGATTTGGAGGGGCAATAATAGGAGCAATCCATGACCATATATCTGGCTCCTTTTTGCTCACCTACAGGGATAAAAAGTTCTCAAAATATGATGCTCTTCGTATCCTCTCTGCTGCTGGTTATAGGGGCAAGGTCAAAGATGGAATGACGGGGAAGGAGATATTCAGCAAAATTTTACCGAAGGGTTTGAATCTGGAATATAAGGCGAAGGCATGTATAGGATGTCCTACCTGCTTGAAGGAAAAATGTCCTTATGATGCATATGTCGTCATAAAGGATGGAAAACTTCTGTATGGAGCAATTGATGAGAAGAGCATAGGAGCATTTAAAGGAGAGATTGTTGAATATATAGCCAGAAGATACGGAAACAAGGCGGCGAGAGAATTTCTTGATAAGGTGACAAAGATGGGGGTGGCTGCCATAATGGTGAGGGGCTTCTCCACAGGGATAGATGATGAGGATATACCTGATGAGGCAAGATTGCAGATAGGGGAGCAACTGGAAAAGGCAAAGAAAAAGATACAGGATTTGATAAGGGCTTATGAGAATGGAGAACTGGAGCAGATTCCCGGAAGGAGTATGGAAGAAACTCTTGAAATGGAAATAATGCGTGTTACAGGTAAAGCAAGAGACCAGACAGGAGAAATAGCCAGCAAGCATCTGGGAATGGATAACTCAGCAGTCATAATGGCAAGGAGCGGGGCACGAGGCAGCATGCTCAACCTCTCGCAGATGGCGGGCGCCGTGGGACAGCAGGCTGTGAGAGGGGAGCGTATTCATCGTGGTTATAGAAACAGGACACTGCCGCATTTCAAGAAAGGCGATTTGGGGGCGGAGGCAAAGGGATTTGTATCATCCAGTTATAAGAAGGGATTGACCCCCACCGAATACTTCTTCCATTCCATGGGAGGTAGAGAGGGGTTGGTGGATACTGCTGTGAGAACATCAAGAAGTGGATATATGCAGCGTCGCCTGGTCAATGCACTGGAGAATATAAAACTCACTGAAGATGGGAGTGTTAGAGCCACCACAGGAGAGGTGATACAGATTACCTACGGCGAAGATGGCATAGATCCAATGAGGAGTACAAGAGGCAAAAGCGTTGATGTTGATTTAATACTCAAGGAGGTGGAAAATGAGTAAACCAACGGAAAAGGCATTGATAAAAAGAGGGCTTTCAAAGAAACTGGCTGAGAAAGTGGCAAGTAAACACACAATTTCAGATTTGGAGAAAATCTCATATGAAAAACTGGAGAAGGAATTTGGGAAGGATGCGGAAAAGATAATGAAGGCGATGGGGAGAAAAATAGAAAAGAAGAAGGTGGTGAAGAAAAAAGCCCCTGCAAAGAAAGAAAAGGTAGCCAAGAAAAAGAAAGAGATTCCAAAGGAAAAGAAGGCAACAAAGAAAAAAGTGAAAAAGGAAGTGAAAAAGAAAACATCTCTCAAGGAAAGAATAATGGAAATACTGGATGAGAGAGAGGAATATCTGCCTGCCACTGTTGTGGAAGAAATTGCAGAAAAGGTTGAAAGGCGGAATATGGTGGATAAACTGGAGAGGGTGATTGAGAAGGCAGTGGAGGAATATAACAGAAATTTGATGGATCCATATGAAGCATGTGGTATGGTGGCTGCACAATCCATAGGAGAGCCTGGCACTCAGATGACAATGCGAACTTTCCACTATGCTGGTGTGGCTGAAATTAATGTTACTCTCGGCTTGCCCCGTTTGATAGAAATAGTTGATGCCAGAAAGGTGCCATCCACGCCCATGATGACTGTTCACCTTGAAGGGGTTTATAGTGTTAACAGGGATAAAGCAAAGGAAGTGGCAAACAAAATAGAGATGACCCGCCTCATAAATGTTGCTGAGGTGGAAACTGATATAAATAACATGAAGGTGGTTGTTAAACCAAATATTAAAGCCATGGAGAGAAAGGACGTGGAGATGGAGGATTTGCTGAAAGCAATCAAGAAATTGAGCAAGATAAGAATAAAGGAGACAGAGAATGGGATAGAGGTTCTTCCTGAAGAAGGAAATGAGAATTACAGGGAATTGAGGAGAATAAGCGAGGAAATAAAGAATATAAAAATAAAGGGAATTGAGGGAATAAAAAGGGCGATAATAAGGAGAGAAAATGAAGAATATGTTATATACACCGAGGGAAGCAATCTTAAAGAAGTACTGAAACTTGAAGGCGTTGATAAATCAAGAACGATAACCAATGATATACAGGCAATATATGAGGTTCTGGGAATAGAGGCGGCAAGAAATGCTATAATAAATGAAGCCTATAATACATTACAGGAGCAGGGATTGAATGTGGACATACGCCATATAATGCTCGTTGCCGATTTGATGACAGCCACAGGCACAATCCGTCCCATAGGAAGGCAGGGAGTGAGCGGGGAAAAGAGTTCCGTCATAGCAAGGGCTGCCTTTGAAATAACTGTAGACCACTTGCTAGGAGCATCGAGGAGAGGGGAGAGTGACGAACTCAGAGGAGTGGCAGAAAATATTATAGTGGGGCAGCCCATTAAGTTGGGCACTGGCTCGGTTGAACTTGCAATAGATGTTAAAAAATTGAGCAAAATGAAGGTGAAAAAATGATATCCAAGGAGATATTGAGAACCATATCAACGGGAAAGGTGATATTTGGATATAAGGTGGCGAAGAAAAGGGCGAATGAGATAAAGGCATTCATAATATCCAGAGATTGCCCCCATGCGAAGGAAGTTATGGAAATGGCAGGAGATAAACCCGTGCATGTATTCAAGGGAAACAATATGGAACTGGGAAATGCATGCGGGAAGCCCTTTGGCGTGAGTGTTCTTGCAATACTGGATGAGGGCAAATCAAACATAATGAACATTATAAAAGGATAGCATGAAGATAAAACTCACACAGCAGGAGATGCATTATATCGCCGCCGCCGAGGTGATTGCTGGCGTTCCCATCCTCGATTGTGTTGAGAGAGAAAATAGAGTGACATTTGTTGTTGGAAAGGGGAAACTGGGAAAGGCGATAGGAAAGGAAGCAAAGAATATAAAAAAACTGGAAAGCGTTTTCAAAAAGGAAGTGAGATTTGTAGAGTATGATAATGACAAAAAACAGTTTATAATAAATTTATTCAAGCCCTTCAAACTGGAAAAGGTAGTGGTGAATGAGGAGGAGAAGAGGGTAAGCGTTATCGTAAATCCAAGGGATAAAGGGAAGGCAATAGGCAAGGAAGGGAGGAATATAAACATACTGAGGGAGATAGCCAAAAGACAGCATGGAATAGAAGAGATAAAGGTGCTTTAGTCTTTTAGCACTTTTCTATAATAATTGGTTGTATCTCTACACATTTTTATAAGGAGTTTGTATCTCAAATATTCACTTTTAACCACAGAGAAGAACAGGGTTTTGGTGTAATATGAGGTGGTGAGATATTTTCCTATCCTTTTCCTCCATTCTCTTTCAAATAGAGAGGAATCTATGTCCATGAAATCATTTTTTGACCATTTTTCAATGAAATCTGCTGCTATGCTGGCTATTATCATGGAAGGAGTTATGCCCGCTCCTATGGCGGAATAAACATGGGAGGCGGCGTCTCCCAAAAGGATAACATTTTTCCAGTGGGATTTGCATGGTTTATCAAGAGGTACATAAGCACCCCTCCATTCATTAACCTGATTATTTTCCTTTTTGAATTTCTCAAAGCCTTCCTTGAAATATTTCTTTTTTTCACTCCCTATCCCTATATTCCACCTATTCTTTTTTGGAAAATACCAGGCATAACCCCGTTTTACAACATCTCCTCTTAATAAAACATGACATTTTTCATCATCCATGCTTATATTCTCTGCATAGCCCTCCACTGCCATCCCGCATTTGGGCTTTTTTATGCCTGCATACTTTCTCACCACTGAAAATACCCCGTCTGCTCCAACCAGAATTTTTGGCTTTATCTTCTGTGGATAAATTATTCCATCCTCTATTTTTTCCGCTCTTTCCCCCATCCTTATTTCCCCTCCTCTTCCCCCCTTTTCTGCTAAATGTTTCTCCACCTTTTCCTTATCCAGCATCACAATAGGCATTTCCATGTCAATTTCTCCATATTTGGTATAGACGGCGGTTTTCCATATTTCTTTTTCAACACCCTCCCTGCTATCATATAAATCATAAAAGTCATATCCTACAGTATACCTTATGGCGCCTTCCCCGCATGGCTTTTTAAAAAATTGGTTATCTTCTTCGAGAAGAATGAAAGGTATACCCTTCTCAGCAAGAAATTTTGCTATACTAAGCCCTGCTATCCCTCCGCCCACTATCGCCACATCGCATTTTTCCATTGACATTATTTTTTTAGGAATATTTAAAATTTGGTTCTTTTCACTCCAGCCAAAAAATAAGGAATGAGAATCAGGGATTTTCTCAACATTTTTTAAGTCTTATTTCAAAAGTTGTTCCATTCCTGTATTCCTTTAGAAATATTTTTCCTCCATAACCTTCAACTATTTTTTTCACCAGATGCAATCCAAATCCACTCCCCTTACTTTTCTCTCCTTTAACTCCCCACTCAAAAATTTTTTCAGCCAGTTCTTGAGGTATGCCTCTCCCATCATCACCTATGGTTATCACCATTTCATCCCCTTCCTCCTCTGTTTTTATTTCTATTTTTTTGCAATCTGAGTGGACAATGGCATTCTCTATTATGTTTGAAAACACATTTTCAAGAAGTTCATCAGCCATTACACATCCTTCCTTCACATCGGCCCCTATTTCTATTCCTTTTTCCTTTGCGTAATACTCATATCTTTCTATGCTATTCTTCAGAACCTTTTTCAAATCTCTTTTCTCCAATTTTATTTTTTCCACTTTGTTTACAATGGCAAGTTTTTGCAGGAGTTGTTGTGCTTGGGAAAGGTGTTCGTATGCTCTTTTCACCAATTCTTTCTTTTCTTCTTCCATATCTTCTTCCATCAGAAGTTCCAGGCAACCGAGGGTAATCTGATTCCTGTTACTTATATCGTGGCGGAGGAGGGAGTTATACATATCCAGTTGCCTCTTTGCCTCCTTTAATGGAGTAATATCTCTTATTATCCCCTGATAGTATGTTTTGCCATCCTTTTTAATCATTATGGTGGAAAGAATGCAGTCAAGCAATTTTCCATCCTTTCTTTTTAATCTCACCTCATAATCCTTCACAAATCCTTTCTTTTCTATTTCTTTTTTGAACCGTTCCCTGTCCTCTTTATTTTCATAGAGTTCAGCAGGATTCATCTTTATTAACTCATCCCTTTTATAGCCAAATAATTTTTCTCCTGCTCTGTTTATATCCACAACCTTTCCATCTTTTGTTGTTATATATATTACATCGGTGGATTCATCGAATATGCTTTTATATCTTTCCTGGGATTCCTTCAGTTCCTGAGTGGCTTTCTTCAACCTTTCCACCATTCGATTGAATTCTCTGGAGAGGTCACCAAACTCATCTTTGGACTTTATATCCAGTTTATAGTCCAGATTTCCCTTCGCCACCTCCATAGCACCTGCCCTTAGTTCCTCCAATGGCTTTGTGATGGATGAGACGAAAAGGAGGATTATCAATCCAATGATTAGAAGTGTGAGGAGGAGGAAAAACGCAGTATGGTTTATTGTCTCATTTATATTTTCCATCACAACCTTTTCCGGCAGAAGAAAAAGGAGGGAGCCGTTTATTTCATCTATGGGGGCGAAGACGGCGTAATTGCTTTTTCCATTGAAATTCACTATTTTAAAACCTGTGGAAGCATTGTAAATTTCCTTTCCGAGAGAGGAAAGCGATGAAATGTTACATATGTTCTCTTCTTTAAAACTCTCATTCCAGGATTTTCCTTCTGCTGTATATTCAGGATGAACTATTATGTCGCCATTTCTTCCCACCAGCAGAGGGAGACCTTTACTCTCATAGTTTATATCAAGGATATCATTTTTTATGGTTGTAAGGAGCAAATCAAGTCCAATGACTCCAACGAATTTCCCATTTATGTAAATCGGTTTGGAAAGGGTGGTTACAAGCTCGCCCGTATTCACATCCACATACATGGGACTCCATACAGTAGCATTTTTTTCCTTGGCAAGAGTATACCATATTCTTTCCCTATGGTCAAATTCTGGGATATTTTTATTTAAATACTCAACTAATAAAGGGTCATTCAGGAAGCATATTCCATTCTCGAGTCCAAAAAACACGAGATTGATTTTTATTTTATTTTTTCCAATGAGAATCGAATCAAATGCCTGTTTCACATACTCAAAATTTTTCATGTCTTCTTTCCAATTATCTGTTGGATTAGAAACAACCCATATATAACTAATATTGTAATATGTTCCCTTTCCCCAGTTGGAGGAAATATAAAAGGATGCAGACTCTATTACATTTCTTATCTCACTGAAATCTCTGTTGTAATAATCTGCTTTTAGTCTCACCAGTTCTATCAGGTTATCCTCTGTTTTCTTACTCAATTCCTCATGCCATGTGGTTAGTATAATGGATGATATCGCCACAAGTGGTAAAAGAGTGATAGCAATCAGTATCACAAGAAGTTTTATTCCAAATCGCATTACACTAATAATAAAGACGGGAAATTAAAATCTTTTTGTTTTTTTGATTGCAAATGAGAATAAGAAATGAATACAGGAACTATATATTTCACCCAAGAATTTTTTCCAGTCCTTTCCAATACTCTTATCATCCCCTTGAACATCAATTTATTTATGAATATCATAAAAACAGTTAAAATAGATGACGGTATTGCATTTATGCGTGTATATATAGGCACATTTGATGAGGAAGATGTTGAAGATGTATTAAAAGATATGAGAGGTGCTAAGATAAAAACCGAATTAAGACCCTTTCTGGATGTTCATCTTGAAGGAAGATATTTCATGGAGGGGAGGTTGAGCGAGTTGAAGGAGAAATATGGCGATAGCGAATTAAAAGAAGTTGTGGCAAAATGGGAGGAGTATATAAAGAAAGCAAAGGAAGTTATGAAAGATGGAATTGAGGGAAAAGAATTTGAAGAAAAATTCCTTGATATGGTATTTTCGGAAGAAGAGAGGAGAGTAAAGAAGAAAATAGATAACATTTTGAAGGAAGGAGAGGATGTTGAAACAAGGATGAAATTGCTGAATGATGCGATAAAGGAAATGGGGAAAGAAAAAATGGATGAGTTTGTTAACCAGTTCATGAGAGAGTTACAGTTAATGAATGGAGTTCATGAAATATTGTCACTGAATGGTATAAAATATGAGAATGAAAAGATGTATGGTGAAATTCCTGAAGATCCCATGCTTAGAATCAATGTTGAAATTGGTGAAAAAATGGCAGAAAAACTGAACCTTGAATTTACTTTTGACGTTTATGTGGATAAGGGAGTGAGTATTTATGGAAATTTGATGGATATAATATATGAGAATAAAAGGCTCAAGGAGTTAGCCGATGAGATGCCAGAATATATAGAATTGGTTATTCTATCAGATATTATGGGCATGATGATGGAGAAAATTGAGGGTAAAATGGATGTGGAAAGATTTATTGAAGAGGTGAGAGAAATGGAGGAGGATGGGCATCATATAAGGCTGACACATGCTGCAATAGAAGAAATAATAAAAACCTTGGAAAAAATGGAGATTATAAAAATTAAGAAAGGAAAGATATGGTTGAAGATGGAATAATACTTCTCTTTAAATCAAAATTTTGAAGCCAAAT